>JBASRP010000033.1:0-1748 GCA_049273905.1 Actinomycetota bacterium | reverse complement strand
GCGACGAGCCGCTTCACGTCCTCGCGCCCGCCCGGGCGCCGCACGACGACGACCGAGCCGATCGCGAGGTCGTGCGTCGCGAGCCGTACGGCGAGCATCGCGCGCGCCGGAAGCGTCGGCTCCATGGATGAGCCCTCGACGCGAACGGGTATGAGCGAGGTGCGGGCCGGTTTCTCCATCGCCGTGACGAGATGGTATACGTGGCCGCAGGACCCCTATCCGAACGACAGGGAGGTCGAGATGTTGAAGGAGTGGATCCGTCCGTCGCGCGTCGTCCACGCGCACTGCGATCTGCCGTGCGGCGTGTACGACCCGGCGCAGGCGCGCATCGAAGCCGAGTCGGTGAAGGCATGCCAGGAGAAGTTCAACGGCTCCGACGACCCGGTCTTCAAGGAGCGCGCGACGTTCATCAAGGAAGAGCGCGCCGACATGGTGAAGCACCACCTCTGGGTGCTGTGGACCGACTACTTCAAGCCCGAGCACCTCAAGGCGCACTCCAACCTGCACGAGCTCTTCTGGGACGCGACTAAGGCCGCCGGCGCAGCGAAGAAGTCGAACGACCCGAAAGACGGGCAGAAGCTGCTCGACCTCATCGGGGAGATCGACAAGGTCTTCTGGGAGACGAAGAAGGCGTAACGAACGACGCGCTAAGCGTGAGGGGCCTCAGCCGAGGCCCCTCATCCTTTCAGGTCACGTTGCGCAGCCCATTCGTCGAGCAACCTGAACGCTTCGTCGCGGGGGATCTCGCCGCGCTCCAGCCTGAGCTCCAGAAGGTACGAGAGAGCTTCGCCGACGATCGGGCCCGGCTTCAGGTTGAGATGGGTCATCACGTCGTTGCCGTCGAGCGGCGGCCGGATCCTCTTCAGGTCCTCTGCCGCAGCGAGGTGAGCGATGCGCTCTTCCAGTTCGTCGATCGCGGATTCGAGCTGCTTCGCTTTGAAGCGGTTGCGGGTGGTGCAGTCGGCGCGGACGAGGCGGTTCAGGTCGTCGAGGAGGGGGCCGGCGTCGCGCACGTAGCGGCGGACGGCGGAGTCGCTCCAGCCCATGCGGAAAGTGTGGAAGCGGAGGTGCATCTCGACGAGCTGGACGACGGTGTCGACGGTTTCTTTGGGGAAGCGGAGGTCGCGGAGGCGGCGTTCGGCCATCTGGGCGCCGACCACTTCGTGGTGATGGAAGGAAACCTTGCCGTCTTCGTAGCGGCGGGTCGCGGGTTTGCCGATGTCGTGGAGAAGGCCGGCGATCCGCAGCGGGATGTTGGTTTCCGGGTCGGACGCGATGATCTTGTCCAGCACCGCGAGGGTGTGCCGGTAGACGTCTTTATGGCGATGGATCGGGTCCTGCTCGAGGCGCAGCGCGGGGAGCTCCGGCAGGAAGAGGTCGGCGAGGCCGGTCTCGACGGTGAGGTCGAGACCCTTCGACGCGCCCGGGTACGCCAGCATCTTGGTGAGCTCGTCGCGGACGCGTTCCGCGGAGACGATGCGCAGGCGCTCGCGCTGTTCCCTCATCGCGTCGACGAGGTCGGGGGCAGGAGCCACCTCGAGCTGCGCGACGAAGCGCGCGGCGCGAAGCATGCGCAGGGGGTCATCGGAGAACGACTCCTCGGGAGTCAGCGGCGTGCGGAGGCGTCTCGCCGCGAGATCGGCGATGCCGCCATATGGATCCACGAACGCCAGCGCCGGCAGACGCAGCGCCATCGCGTTGATCGTGAAGTCGCGACGTGAGAGGTCGGCCTCGATCGTCGCGAGGGG
>JBASRP010000022.1:0-1811 GCA_049273905.1 Actinomycetota bacterium | reverse complement strand
GACGACGCGCTACCTCACTCTGGCGGGGGAGCGCGCCCTGAACGCCGCCGCGTATTCCGAGGCCGTCGCCCACCTGGACAAGGCGCTGACGCTGGTGCCGGCCGACGACGCGCAGCGGCGCGCGCGGCTACTCGAGCGGCTGGGATTGGCCCTTCGCGCGTGCGGGCGTTGGGAGGAGGCGCTCAAGGCCTGGGACGAGGCGTTGGGGCTCGCGGAACGCGCGCGCGCCTCGGAGCTCGCGGGGCAGCTCTGCACGAACATCATGGTTCAGCTCGGGTGGGCCGGACGGTGGCTCGAGTGCATCCAGTTCGTCTCGCGCGGTCTCGCGCTCGTCGGGCAGCGCAGCATGCACCGCCCGATGCTCCTCGGGATGCAGGGGGTCATGATCACCGGCGCCGGCGACCTCGGCACCGGGGCCGCGATGACCGAAACGGCTTTGAGCCTCGCCACGGCGATGGGGGATGCGAACCTGCTCGGCCAGTGTCTGGCGTCGAAGGCCGGGCGGCTCCTGCTGTCGGGCGACATGCGCGGGTCGTTCGAGGTCGGCGAGCAGGCCGTCGAGCAGCTGAAAGCGGCGGGATCCCTCTTCGATGTGTGCGGCGTTCTGGCGCCGCTGATGATCGCTGCGAACCTCTCCGGAAATCTGGACCGCAGTCACGCGCTCGACGAAGAGCTCGCGACCCTCGTCGACCAGTTGGGGCACCACGGCGGCAAGTTCGCGTTGCACGCGCAGCGCGGCTATCGCGGGCTCGCCCATCTCGATCTCAGCGTGTTCGAGTCGGAATCCCGGCGCGGCGACGAGCTCGTCCGCAGAGAGAACCTCATCACATCTCTCTTCGTCGGCCCGGCCCAGCTGGGTTTCGTGGAGTTTTGGCGGGGCCGGCCTCTCGACGCCGCGAAGCTCTTCCGCCGCTGTATGGAGCTCGAGCCGCCCGGCGCCCTCAACGGATCGGGATGGGGACCGCTGGTCCTGGCGCTCGCGTACGCGGGCGATCGTGACGGCGTGCGCGCCGAGTTCATCGCGCGCCGTTCGATGCTGCCGGAGCCGGGCCGCGCGTTCCCGCTCGGCGCGGTGACCGCGATGCTCTTCGCCGTGGAAGCGCTGGCGATGGTCGGCGACGACGAAGAAGCCGCGAGCTTCTACCCGATCGTCACGGACCTCGTGGATAAGGGCTTCGTGCTGCGCCAATGGGATCTGCGTTCGACCCGGACGCTCGCCGGTCTCGCGGCCCGCTGCGCCGGCCGGACGGAAGACGCCGAACGGCACTTCGGCGAGGCCATGCGTGATGCCGATCGGATCCCCGTCCGGCTCGAGGCGGCCGACACGGGACGGTTCCATGCGGAGATGTTGCTGGCGAAGGGTGAACGCGCCGGCGCCGCCGAGCTCGCACGAGGAGCGCTGGCGATCTACGAGACGGCCGGCATGCCGATGCACGCGACACTCGCGCGCGCGATCGTGGAACGCGCGGGCTAGGGGTCGGTGTCCGGGCAGGTCTCGGCCGGGTCGGCGATGTGCGCGACGTCGTCGCATTCGTGCAACGTCCCGCCGGCGTCGTGGAACACATACGCGTTCTTGAAGTAGATCGAGTAGCAGCCGTCGTTCCCGCCGCACGCGTCGTTGTCCGGCGCGCCGTAAGCCTTCGTCAGGAGACGCGCGTCCGCCGACGCATCGTGCCGCAGGTACTTGTCGAACCAGGCCAGCGTGTAGAACGCGACGATGTCGTTGCCCCAGCTCGACGCGGCCAGAGGAAGGGTCGGCACGAACGACCACTCGAGGTGCGTCGCCGCGCGCGGCGCGATCTGCATGGAGT
>JBASRP010000516.1:0-3961 GCA_049273905.1 Actinomycetota bacterium | reverse complement strand
CGCGCGGACTGGAGAGACCAGCCCAAATGAAATCCGAGAGCCTCCGGGGGTCCGCGCGCGGGCTTCGCCTGCGCAACCCTCGGGGGGACATCGAGGGGGTCTTCCGAGCCCCCCCGAAGGACTGATATGGCCATCCCGAAGGTGATGGGGATCGAGACCGAGTACGGGATCACCGTCCCGAACGCGGCCGACTTCAACCCCGTCCTCGCCTCGTCGCTCCTGATCAACTCCTACGCCGCCCAGGCGTTGCGCCGCGTCCGCTGGGACTACGAGGAGGAATCGCCGCTGCGCGACGCGCGCGGTTTCGAGCCCGTCCGCGAAGCGCCGGTCCCGACCGAGGAGGACCTCGGGCTCGCGAACGTCATCCTGACCAACGGCGCCCGCTACTACGTCGATCACGCGCACCCGGAGTACTCGACGCCCGAATGCACCAACCCACGGCAGCTTGTCGTGTACGACAAGGCAGGGGAGCGGATCCTCGAGTCTTCGATCGAGCGCGCGACCGCGATGATGCCGGCAGGCGGCCGGGTCATCGTCTACAAGAACAACACCGACGGGAAGGGTGCCTCCTACGGGACCCACGAGAACTACCTCGTGGATCGCGCCATCCCGTTCGTGCGGATCGCCCGGGACATCATGCCGTTCTTCGTCTCGCGCCAGATCTTCACCGGCGCCGGCTTGCTGTCGGCGGGGGAGCGCGGCCGCGAGGTCCCGTTCCAGGTCTCGCAGCGTGCGGACTTCTTCGAGGCCGAGGTCGGCCTCGAGACCACGCTCAAGCGTCCCATCGTCAACACGCGCGACGAGCCGCACGCCGACCCCGAGAAGTACCGCCGCCTCCACGTGATCATCGGCGACGCGAACATGAGTGAGGTGGCGACCTACCTTAAGACAGGCACCACGGCGATCGTTCTGCGGATGATCGAGGACGACGCGATCCTCGAGGACTTCTCACTCGAGAACCCCGTTCAGTCGTTGCGCGCGATCTCGCACGACCCGCTGTGCACGCTGCTGGTGCGGCTCAAGGATGGGCGCTCCGTGCGCGCGGTCGACATCCAGTGGGGCTACTTCGAGATGGCCGAGAAGTACTTCGCCCGCCACGACCCGGATACGTGGACGCCGGAGATCATGGTGCGGTGGGAGGCCGTTCTCGAAGCCATCGAGCGCGACCCGATGACACTCGATAAACAGTGCGACTGGGTGGCGAAGTTCAAGCTGCTGTCGTCGTACCGCGACAAGCACAGCCTCGATTGGAACGACCCGAAGCTGCACATGCTCGACCTGCAGTACCACGACATCCGGCGCGACAAAGGCCTGGCGTACGTGCTGGAGCGGTCCGGCAAGCTCGAGCGCCTGACGACCGACGAGGAGGTCGACCGCGCGATCGACCTGCCGCCGAAGGACACGCGCGCCTACTTCCGCGGCCGGTGCCTGGCGCAGTTCGCGCGCCAGATCGCTGCGGCGTCGTGGGACTCGGTGATCTTCGACGTCGGCGGCGAGTCGTTGCAGCGCGTTCCGATGGCCGAGCCGCTACGCGGGACCGAGGCGCACGTGAAGGAGTTGCTCGACGCGACGCCCGATGCGGCGCAGCTCCTCGAGAAGATGCAAGGCTGATTCACAGCGCGTCTTCGCAGGTCAACCCCGGTATTTCTCGTCCGATATATGTCGTAGGTAGCGCGTACAATTGAGCCCGGCCCGAAGGGAGGTCCTGGTGGCGAAGGGCGGCGGAGAGCAGCAGAAGAAGAAGGTTCACAAGCACGGCGGTGACGGCGACGACGGCGCGGCCGAAGGCGGCCAGATCCAAGAGAAGGCCGAAGAGCTGAAGGAAGAGATCGACGATCTGCTCGAGGAGATCGACTCCGTGTTGGAAGAGAACGCGGAGGAGTTCATCAGGTCGTATGTACAAAAAGGAGGGGAGTGACCACTCTAGGTGGTCAGCCCCAAGAGCCGTTGATGGCGCTGCCGAAGCGCTGTCCGGACTGCGGCGAGTCTAAGAAACTCGACGATTTTCCGCGTAACAAGAACTACAAAGATGGGCGTCATCCTTATTGCAAGCCGTGCCATAACGCGCGAGGCAAGGAAACGCGTGACCGGTTGTACGGGGGATCACGCCATTACCACCTGAAGCGTCGCTACGGGATCGGCGCAGCTGAAGTGGACGAGCTGATCCGAAAGCAGGGTGGCGTCTGCGCGATCTGCAGAACGCGCGCACCGGAGCATGTCGACCACGACCACGACACAGGAAAGGTCCGCGGAGTCCTCTGCTTCGGCTGCAACGGCGGGCTCGGTCAATTCCTGGACAACGTCGACTGGATGACCTCCGCTATCGACTACATCCGAAGCCACCGCGACGGAACCGTGCGCGAACCGGCAGCCTCGTACATACTCTCGGTCGCATGAGCGACTGGGGGAGCGACTGGACCCGCGCCGCGTTCGAGCCGAGCGCTAACCCGTCCTTCGCCGACCTCGTCGCCCGGACCCAGCCGGCGGCGCTGCCCGCGGCTCCGCAAGGAGGCGCCGGGCAACCCCCGCTCCCGCAAGCCACCACGATCCTCGCTCTGACGTTCGGCGAGGGCGTCGTCATGGCCGGGGACCGCCGCGCGACCGAGGGGTACCAGATCGCCGACCGCTACATCGTCAAGGTCTTCCCGGCCGACGACTTCTCCGCCGTCGCGATCGCCGGTGCAGCCGGCCCGGCGATCGACATGGTGCGGCTCTTCCAGACCGAGCTCGAGCACTACGAGAAGGTCGAAGGAGAGGTGCTCAGCCTCGAAGGCAAGGCCAACAAGCTCGCGCAGATGATCAAGCAGAACTTCCCGATGGCGTTGCAGGGCCTCGTCGTCGTGCCGCTGTTCGCCGGCTTCGACCTCCGCCGCCAGACGGGCCGCATCTTCCGCTACGACGCTGTCGGCGGCCGCTACGAAGACTCCAGCTATCACGCGACCGGCTCCGGCGGGAAGGATGCGCGCAGCGCTCTCCGCACGAGCTGGTTCAAGGGCATGCCGCGCGAACGCGCGATCCACGCCGCCGTCGAGGCGCTCACCGTTGCGAGCGAGGAAGACGTCGCGACCGGCGGGCCCGACCTCGCGCGCGGGATCTTCCCCGTCGTCGCGACGGTCACCGGCGGGGGGTACGAAGAGCTGACCGACGACGACCTCCGTCCGGTCGTCGCCGCCGTGATCGAGAAGATCGCGCACACCGGGCAGGAGGCTCCGACATGAGCCCGATGCCGTATTACGTCTCCCCGGAACAGCTGATGAAAGACCGGGCGGATTACGCCCGGAAGGGGATCGCGCGCGGTAAGTCGATCATCGCGATCGAGTGCGCGGCCGGCATCATCTTCGTGGCGGAAAACCCCAGCGTCAGCCTGCACAAGGTCTCGGAGCTCTACGACCGCGTCGCGTTCTGTGCGGTCGGCAAGTACAACGAGTTCGAGAACCTCCGCGTGGCCGGCGTGCGGCTGGCGGACCTCCGCGGTTTCTCCTACGGCCGCGAGGACGTCACGGCCCGCGCGATCGCGAACGCGTACGCGCAAGCGCTCGGTACGATCTTCACGCAAGAGATGAAGCCATTCGAAGTGGAGCTTCTCGTCGCACAACTCGGTAGCGAGCAGGCGACCGACGAGCTGTACCACGTCCTCTACGACGGCAGCGTGACCGACGAGCAAGGATTCGTGGCGATGGGCGGGCAGGCCGACGCGCTCACGGCCGGCCTCAACGAGAGTTACCAAGAGAGCCTCAGCTTCGACGACGCGCTCCGTCTCGGCGCCAACGCTCTTGCGGCGGGCGATACGTCGCGCACGCTCGAGGCGCAGAACCTCGAGGTCGCGGTCCTCGATCGCGCGCGACCCCGCCGGGCCTTCCGCCGCATGCCGGATCCCGACGTCGAGCGCATCCTGAGCGCCTGAGCATGGGCTGGGAGCCCGGCGGCGCGCCGCCGCCTCCACCGCCCGTCCCTCCTCATC
>JBASRP010000504.1:0-4744 GCA_049273905.1 Actinomycetota bacterium | reverse complement strand
GCCCTGACGCCACCTCGAGCCCGGCGTCGGCGGCCGCGTCGAGCACGATGGGCGTCGCCTTCAGCTCGGCCTCGAGAGGATCCTCCGCGCGCCGGAAGTGGACGGCGAGCGCGAGTCCTTTCGGCTCGAGGATGGCGCCCGGGACACCGGCGAGCTCACGTTCGAGGCGTTCCGCGACGCGCTGCACCGTCTCGCGCGCGGGCTCGGCGTCGGGGGACGTCCACACGCGATCGCCGCGGAGCTCCTCCATCCCGTGCAGGCCGACGAGCCACACGCCCTTCGCACGCGCGCGGCGCGCGAGATCGGCGGCGGAGCGCCCCGACACGATCGCCACGACTTTGAACCGCCTAGCGAGCGCCTCGAGGGTTTTCAAAGCTCCGGGCAGCGCCTGGGACGTGGCGGGGTCGGCCACGATCGGCGCCAGACACCCGTCGAAGTCGCAGAAGATGCCGGCCTCGGACGCGGCCGCAGCGAGCTGGTCAAGATCGGTCACCGCGGCCCGTAGACTACTGCCCGTGCGCCGCGCCGCGATCCTCCTGTGTCTCGCCGTCGTCCTCTCGTCGTGCGCAACACCCGATTTCCGGTTGACGCCGCGCTTCGCCGCCGGCGAGGTTCGCGAGTACCGTCTCGTCGCCGACGCCGTCGTGCGCATCAACGCAGCGGCCACGTCGCAGGTCGAGCGATCACGTCTCATCGCCACGACGCGCCTCGACGTCGAAAGCATCACGGCCGGCGTCACGACGATCCTCCTCACGATCACGCCGCGCTCGCTGACGCGCGACGGGAAGGCCGCCGACCTTCCGGCCGAGCAGCAGGTGCGGATGAAGGTCGGCGCGGACGGGCGCGTGACGGAGGTGAGTCCCGTGGGCGGCCAGGCGCCGACGCTCGAAGCATCCGACGTCGAGGATCTCGTCCCGTTGATCGGCCCGCCGCTGCCACCGGGCCGCGTGCACCTCGCCGATCGCTGGACGCGGCGGTCGACCGGGACACAGAGCGGCACGCAAGCGGCGCGCCTGGCGTCGCTGCGCCACATCGACGACTACGACTGCGCGATCGTCGCGACGTCGACGCGGCGCCCGGTGACGCGCGAGAGAGAGCTCGGCGGCTCGACGCTGCGCCTTGAAGGAGTCGAGTTCGCGTCCGGCGAGATCGCGTTCGCGTTCCGTCAGGGATTCCCGGTCAGCGTGCGCTCCGACGCCGAAGCGCGTCTCGCCGTCTCGGGCGCCGGTGCGTCGGGCGGCGGCGTCGTGATCACGACGAAGACGGCGTTGACGCTGACGCGCCGGACGACCCGCTAACCCGTGGGGTAGTCGGCTCCGATCACGACACGCAGGATCGTGCCGGACGGTAACGACTTCAGCTCGCGCAGGACGGTGAACTCCGGGAACGTTTCCTGGAACGCGAGCGCTTCGGCGCGGCGGCCCGGCCGATAGTAGACCGTGCTCTTCGCCACCGGCGGCCGCTGGTTGCCCGGTTGCCCGACGATCTCGTATCCCTCGTCCTGGATCTTCTGCGCCGTCTCGCGTCCGAGGCCGTTCGTCGTCGTGCCGTTGAGCACCTGGACGCCCACGCGGTTCACGGGCAGGACGCTGGCCGTCGGTTTCGACGTCGGGGACGCCGACGGCGTAGGCGAGGGCGACGTCGATCGCGTCGGCGAAGAGGAGACGACCGGGAGCGCGCCGTCGGTCTTGCCGTCGCCCCGGTTCAGCAGCACCAGGATCGCGATCACCATCAGCGCGACCGCGCCGAGCGCGGCGCCGAGGGCGCGAGCGAGCGACAGGTAGAAGGAGCGCGGCGAAGCCGGCGCGTGCTTTCCGGGCATCGCGGCCTATTCTGGCAGACCGAGGCGGCGCGCGACCCTTTGACGCTGACGCGCGGCGCGCATGCGCAACAGACGGCGCACGAGCATCGGATCCTCCTCCATCGCCGCGGGCGACGCCAGGAGCTCGTTCAAGATCTGGTAGTAGCGGGTCGCGGAGACGCCGAATCGCTCGCGGATCTGGCGTTCTTTCGCGCCGACGTGCTTCCACCACTCACGTTCGAACGCCAGGATCTCGCGATCTCGATCGGTCAGCTGCTCGGCGACGGGCTCCACCCCAGGACCCCTTCCACGCGAATCACAACGGTGTGATTCTGCCACAGGGGCGGGTGGGTGGACCCGGAAGCTCGTCGTGAGGGGGTTGGTTAGGGGAAAAGGCCCCGTGCACGGTGCGCGTCGGCGACGCGCCCGATGCCGATCGCAAGGGCGGCGAGGCGCAAGCGCACGTTCTTCTCCTCCGAGAGCGCCCGGACCTCGTCGTACGCTCGCTCCATGACCACGCGCATCCTGGCGTTCACCTCGTCCTCGCTCCAGAAGTAGGCCTGGATGTCCTGCACCCACTCGAAGTACGAGACGGTCACCCCCCCGGCGTTCGCCAGCACGTCCGGCACGACGAGCACGCCGCGGTCGGCGAGCGCGTGATCGGCGTCCGGCGTCATCGGACCGTTCGCTCCCTCGACGATGATGCGCGCCTTGACGCCGTCGACGTTGGCCGCCGTGATCTGATCCTCGATCGCCGCCGGCACCAGGATGTCGCAGTCGAGGGCGAGCAGCTCCTCGTTGGTGATCGCGTCGGCGCCCGGGTATCCGGCGACGGTCTCGGCCTCGTTCTTGTAGCGCAACAGGGCGGTCGGATTGAGGCCGCGCGCGTTGTACACGCCGCCCTTGTAGTCGGCGATGCCGATCACGTTGAATCCCGCGTCGTGGAAGAGTTGCGCGGCGAACCCGCCGACCTTCCCGAAGCCCTGGATCGCAACCGAGTGTCCCTCGGGCGCCATGCCGAGCTGCTTGAGCGCCATCATCGCCACGGTCATCACGCCGCGGCTGGTCGCGCCCGTCCGCCCCTGGGATCCGCCGATCGAGACCGGCTTCCCCGTGACGACCCCGGGCACGGAGTACCCGGAGTTCATCGAGTACGTGTCCATGATCCACGCCATGATCCGCTCGTCGGTGTTGACGTCGGGCGCGGGGATGTCGCGCTCGGGCCCGATGAACGGGAGGATCTCGCTCGCGTAGCGCCGCGTGAGACGCTCGAGCTCGCCGTCGGACAGACGCTTCGGATCGAGCCGGACGCCGCCCTTCGCGCCGCCGTAGGGGATGCCGACGACGGCGCACTTCCACGTCATCCACATCGCGAGGGCCTTGACCTCGTCCTCGCTCACCTCGGGGTGGTAGCGGATCCCGCCTTTGGCGGGGCCGCGCGCGATCGAGTGGTGAACGCGGAAACCCGTGAATACCTCGACGTTGTGGTCGTCCATCGCGACCGGCACGGCGACGGTGAGGATGCGTTTGGGCGTGCGGAAAACCTCGTGCAGGTTGGGTTCGAGACCCATGAAGGCGGCTGCTTCGTCGAGCTGCGACAACGCGGTCGCCCACGCGTTCGTCATGTGGTCAGTGTAGCGCCGGGGGTGCGCTACCCTGAGACGGTCCCGCGCTGGGGTAGCTCAGTTGGCAGAGCAATGGTTTTGTAAACCATAGGCCGCGGGTTCAAGTCCCGCCCCCAGCTCCATCCCTCACACGGAAGTGTCAGACATGTCAGACACGTGTGATGGCCTCGCGCCGCGCCGGAGCTCCCGCCTCGCCAAGACGACATACGTCCCCGCGGCGAGCGTCGCGAAGATGAACCACTGCACGGCGTAACTCAGGTGCGGGCCCTCGCCGAGATCGGGAAGGCCCGGCGGCACCGGCAGGTCGCCGGTCTGCGCCGGGGTCTGCGACTCGAGTCGGAGATAGAGAGGCACCAACGCGTAGTCGACCTGTTCGTCGATCCGCCGCACGTCGATCCGCGGGATCGTCGTCAGCCGTCCGGCCGGCGGGATCGCGGGCCCGAACGCACCCCTGCGCTCACTCGGGAACAGTACGCCCACAACGTCGACGGGCCTCAACACCGGCGGACGCGTTCGCTCCTCGGCGGCACCGGACAACCCTTGCGGTATCCAGCCGCGATCGACGACGACGCCGCGGCCGTCGGCAAGAACCACCGGCGTCAACACGTGGGAACCGGGCTCTCCCTGGAACGAACGGTTGGTGAGGAGGATCTCCGACACCCGGTCGTAGCGCCCGCTCACGCGCACCCGCCGGTAGGCCGCGTCGGCGGCATCGACTCCGGGCGGGACGACCGAGTCGATGTCCTCGACCGGCTGCGCGAGCCGCGCCCGGACCCGGGCGTTGTCCTCGCGAACCGTGTGAAGCCGCCGCAGCTGCCACAACCCGAGCTCGATCATCACGCCGACCGCGACTACCACGAGGAGGGTGAGGACCACCCATTTGCGGCTTCGCAGGACCTCTCCCATCGGGACGAGGGTACTGATTCGCGGGTGCACGAGCCCGGACCGGGACCCTCGTCCCATCTGTCCCTACGTAGAACGAGAGGCCATCTTTGGTACGTGGGACTCATGCGGCAACGGGTGACCCGCGACGATACTGCGGACATGTTGAGCCGTCTGAGATCAGCCCTCCGAAACGAGCGCGGTGCGACCGCGGTCGAGTATTCGGTGATGGTCGTGCTGATCGCCGCGGTGATCGTCATCGCCGTGGCGTCCCTCGGCGGCGCCACGTCCACGAACATCGACTGCACCGGGAAGTCCTGGCAGAACAAGTCCTCGGAATGCGTCTCCGGCAGTTCGACCGGAGGGACCACGGGCGGCACAACCACGGGCGGCACAACCACGGGCGGCACAACCACGGGCGGCACAACCACGGGCG
>JBASRP010000501.1:0-4702 GCA_049273905.1 Actinomycetota bacterium | reverse complement strand
TTCGACGAGGCGCTCGCGATCCTCGAGCAAGCGCGATCGGGTTTCGAGTCGACCGCGACGCTGGCCGACTCCCTAGAGGCACAAGCACGGATCGCCGAATGCTCGCTCCTGTCCGGGAAGGACAAGGAGCCCCTCGTGTTGGTGGAGGAGCTGCTCGAGAGGACGCAAGCGATCAGCGGAGATTCCGGCCCGTTGGCCCCGATGCTTTATCGACTGAAGGGAATCGCTCTCGCGCGGCTGAGTGAGCGTGAAGACGCGCGCGCGGCGCTTGAGAAAAGCGTCGAGGTCGCGAGGGCTCGGAACTCTCTGTACGACGTCGGTCTGGCCCTCGGGCCGCTTGCGGCGCTGGCGAGCAGTCAGAGATCCGGTGAAAACTTCGCCGCCGAGCGTGAAGCGATCTTCGCCCGCCTCGGCGTTGTGCGGGTCCCGAGCGACGAGATCGGGTCCTCTCTTTCCGCCAGACCATCCTAGAAAGTGAGTGACCGCCCCTTCCGGGACGGCCACTCGGCT
This sequence comes from Actinomycetota bacterium, assembly GCA_049273905.1. Taxonomy (GTDB): domain Bacteria; phylum Actinomycetota; class AC-67; order AC-67; family AC-67; genus JBASRP01. The sequence continues at coordinate 4,192 of JBASRP010000501.1, read as the reverse complement.
TGCGGGATTTCGGCTAGCAGGTTCCGACGCAGATCCCGCCCACCTTCGGGTCACCAGCCGTCATGTTCCGAACGATCACCCTCAGATCGCCGTTCAGCGCGGCGGTGCGTTCGGACGTGTAGCACTTGTTCGTGTCGCCGGCGCCGTTGCACCCCGGAAGGATCTGGTGTGAACCGTCGTCGCGGATGAACACCACGATCAATCCGTTGACGATCCCCTGCGGGCACTTACTGCGGTGGCAGACCAGCGTCAGAAGAACCTGTCCGGGCGTCGTGTAGGGCGCCGGGATGATGTCGAGGTTCATCTGGAACGTGCACTTCGTCACGGCCGTGTCCGCGAGATTGGTCGGGCAGAAGTTGCCCGGCACCGCCGGCGCGATCATCGACCAGTTCTGCGACCCGACCGTTTGCGTCGCCGCGAAGTTCGTCGTGCCGACGAGGAACTTCGCCTGTGTCGGCGTGGTTCCCGTCGTGACGATGCTCGGGATGTTGTAGACGACGCGGCCCGTTCCGCAGCTGACGTTACCTGCGGCACAGGTCGAGTCCTTGTTCACCGTCGTGGACTGGTCGCTCGAGTTGTTCCCACTCGGGTCGTTGAAGTTGCCGCCCGACTGGGACGCGACCGCGTGGTTGGTGATCGTCGTGTCCGCGTTCGGCGCCTTGACATACAGCGTGACCGACGCGACCTCGTCGTCGGCGAGAGGCGCGTGCGCGCAGCTCGTCGATGCTCCGGTGCCGGTGCAGGTCCATCCCGCGCCCGAGGCGGACGTGATCGATCCGCCGTTGTTGATCGAGTCGGCGAGCGTCACATCCCCCGTCGGGTTCGGGCCGAGGTTCGTCACCGTCACGTCGTACTGGACGGTGTTCATCCCGATGACCGGATCGGGGTTGTCGCTGTTCCCGGTGACGGCGAGGTCCGCGTCGACCGGCGGCGTGTTGACCGACGTCGTCAGGACACTCGTCGTTGTAAAGGCGTTGCTCGGCGTATCCGGCGAGTAGTTGTTCGCCTGCCGGCAGCTGATCCCCCACGTGTACGTGCCAGCCGTCGTCGCCGTCGCGCGGAAGGTCGCGGTGCGCGATTGCGTCGGCAGGGCGGCCATGTTCCGAAGCTCGACGGCGTTCCCATCGGCGGAGATGGCCACCGTCCCGCTCGACGGCTGCGTGAGCGGCGGGGAGAGCGTGAATCCACCCGTCGTCGGCTTGAAAAGGTTGCACGACCCCAGCGACTGCGACGTCGCCGTGTTCTTGACCGTGATCGTGTAGGTCGCCTCCTGACCGGTGATGGCCGGAGACGGGCTCGACGTCAGCGTCGCCGTGAACGTCTTTTTGACGACGGCGCCGTTTGCCGCCATGCCGACGGTGAGAACCAAGATCAACGCCAGTCCCACAGCAAGACCGACGGACACACCACGTTGAACCTTCATTCAGCATCCCCCTCTTCGCTCCGGGATCGGAGCCCTCGCCAGCTCGTCGCGGGGAACCCCCGTCCTCCGCGCGCGAAGCAACGGTAGCCCAGCATGTCCGGTTCAACAAGGTTTTCCGATGAGTCGGACATGTGAATTTCTGCACTTCAAGACCCATACGCGTACACTCCGACGCCGGGGAGGCCACGATGCCGATCGAGCGTCCGACCGAGTCGGGGGGAGAGCGCCGGCGCGTCACCGTGCTGTTCTGCGACTTGGTCGGTTCGACCCGTTTGTCCGATGCGCTCGACCCCGAGGACTACAGCGACGCCATGCACGCGTACTACGACGCGTGCGCCCGGGTGATCGAGGGGCTCGGCGGCTGGATCGCCGACTACCTGGGCGACGGACTGGTCGTGTACTTCGGGTATCCCGAGCCGCACGAGGACGACCCCGTCCGCGCCGTCCGCGCCGGGCTGCGGCTCGTAGACGCGGTCTCCGACATCCGTCTCCAGCTCTCCGGCTCCGGCGGCGGGCTCGCGTGCCGCGTCGGCATCGAGACCGGCCTCGTCGTCATCGGCGAAGGCGCCGGCACGCGCCCCCGGGAGCCGATCTGGGCGCTCGGGCGAACCGTGAACGTCGCGGCCCGGCTCCAGGCCATCGGCTCGCCCAACTCGGTCGTCATCGGCGAAGGCGCCCGCGCGCTCGTGGGCGGCTGGTTCGAGTTCGAGCCGCTCGGGCAGCACTCGATCAAAGGCATCGCCGACCCGCTCGACGTCGTCCAGGTGACGGCCGAGACCGGTGCCAAGGACCGCGTCGGTGCCTCGTTCCCGCGCAACCTGACGCCGCTCGTCGATCGCGACGCGGAGCTGGCGACACTTCTCGACGCATGGCGGAGCGCGGAAGGAGGGTCCGGCAACGGGATCGTCCTTCGCGGAGAAGCGGGCATCGGCAAGTCGCGACTCGCCCTGTCACTGCGCGAACGCTTGCAGACCGTCGGGAAGAGCCTCGTGATCCTGCATTGCTCGCACGACGAGGCGGCGAGCCCGCTCCGGCCCGTCATCGAACACGTCGAACGCGAGATCGGATTCGAGTCGACCGACCCGCCGGAACGCCGCGTGGCCCTCCTCGAGACCTACCTCGCACACGCGGGCGTCGGCGATCCCGATGCGGTGTCGCTGCTCGCCGAGATCCTCGTGCCCGATGCGCGAGCGCCGGTCGCGGCGGCCCCGGAGGAGAGGCGCCGGCGCGCCCTGGATCTGCTCTGTGGTCTGCTGCTGCGCGACACGCCGGCGCGTCTGCTGATCGTCGAGGACGCCCATTGGGCCGACCCCTCGACCGTCGAGCTCATCGGGATGGCGCTCGAGCGCGTGCACGAGCGACGCACGCTCGTCGTACTGACCGCGCGACCCGAGTTCGAGCGCGAGTGGGCAGCGCTCGGCCACGTCCGCACGATCGACCTTCCGAGTCTCGCCGCCGAGGACGCGGCAGAACTCGCCGCGTCGGTCGCCGGCGCACAGCTGCCGCGGGAGGGGCAAGCGATGATCCTGGCCCGCTCGGGCGGCGTTCCGTTGTTCGTCGAAGAGCTCACCCGGATGGTGCTCGACTCCGGTCTGGTGGCGGTCGAAGCCGGGAGCGCGCGCATGCAAGGCCGCATCGTCGAAGAGTCGGTCCCGGGCACCGTGTACGACCTGCTGATCGCTCGCCTCGGCCGCCTCGGATCCGAAGTCGGCGTGGCGCAGCTCGCGTCCGTGCTCGGGAACGAGTTCACCTCCGCCTTCCTGCGCGCGGTCGCGCCGGAGGAGCCCGACCTCGACGAGAAGCTCGATCGCCTCGTCACCCTCGGCGTCGTGGAACGCAGCGTCGATGAGCGCGACACGTTCCGTTTCTCGCATGCACTGGTGCGCGACGCCGCCTACGGTTTGCTGTTGCGCAAGCGTCGGCGCGAGCTCCACGGCCGCGTGGCCGACGTTCTGGTCAAGGAGTTCCCCGAGACCCTGCTGGCCCGGCCCGAGCTGGCCGCGCCGCACTTCTCGCAGTCCGGCCGCGTCGAAGAGGCGATCGCGCAGTGGCGCAAGGCCGGCGAGCGGGCGGCCGCGCAGTACGCGCTGCACGAAGCGATCGACCATTACACGCGCGCGCTGGATCTCGTGCGGTCGCTGCCCGGCTCGCCCGAACGAGCCCGGCAAGAGATCGAGATCTCGTTCGCGCTCGGGCCGGTGATCCAGAACGCATCCGGCTTCGCCGACCCGCGCGTCGGCGAGCTCTACGGCCGTGTCGCCGAGCTGTCGCACTGGCTCGAGAGCGACGGCGAGCGCTTCACCTTTCTGGCGTACGGATACGCGATCAACATGGTGCGCGCGGACTACGAGGCGGCGCGGACGATCGCGACGCAGCTGGTGCAGGTCGCGTCGCGTCAAGAGTCGACCGCCCGCAAGCTCCTCGCGCACACGACGCTCGGAACCACGCTGTTCCAGCTCGGGGAGATCGAACAGGCGATGCCTCTGCTCGACCACGCCATCGAGCTGTACGACCCCGCCCGCCACGAACGGCTGATCAGCACGGCCGCGATCGACCCCGGCGCGCTGTGCATCGGCTACCGCGCCTGGGGCGAGTGGCACATGGGCAAAGCCGACCGCGCGCGGCGGACGGTCGCCGAGCTTCTCGCTCTCATCGAGGAGCACCCGCATCCGTTCCGCACCGCGACCGCGCACGTGTGGGTCGCGGGGCTGGCGCAGCGGCTGCGCGATCCCGAGGACGTGTTGCGGTACACACAGTCCGCTCTGGAGC
>JBASRP010000496.1:0-1673 GCA_049273905.1 Actinomycetota bacterium | reverse complement strand
GACCGAGGCCGGCTACGTCGGTGAGGACGTCGAGAACATCCTGCTGAAACTGATCCAGGCCGCCGACTACGACGTGAAGAAGGCGGAGACCGGGATCATCTACATCGACGAGGTCGACAAGATCGCGCGCAAGAGCGAGAACCCGTCGATCACGCGCGACGTCTCCGGCGAAGGTGTGCAGCAGGCGCTGCTGAAGATCCTCGAGGGGACGACCGCGTCGGTTCCGCCGCAGGGCGGTCGCAAGCACCCGCACCAAGAGTTCATCCAGATCGACACGACGAACATCCTCTTCATCTGCGGGGGCGCGTTCGCCGGCCTCGAGAAGCTGATCGAGGACCGCACGGGACGCAAGGGCGTCGGCTTCGGCGCCGACATCCGCCGGCCCGAGGAGAAAGACCTCGGCGTGGTGCTCTCGTCGACGATGCCCGAGGATCTTCTCAAGTTCGGTCTGATCCCCGAGTTCGTCGGCCGTCTGCCGGTCGTGTCGTTCGTGCACAACCTCGACAAGGACGCGCTCATCAAGATCCTCACCGAGCCGAAGAACGCGCTCGTGAAGCAGTACCGCAAGTTCTTCGAGTTCGACGGCGTGAACCTCGAGTTCGAGGACGACGCGCTGCAGTCGATCTCGGAGGAAGCCATGAAGCGCGGCACCGGCGCCCGCGGGCTCCGCGCGATCATGGAAGAGGTTCTGCTCGGCGTGATGTACGAACTGCCGAGCCGCAAGGACGTCTCGAAGTGCATGATCACACGCGAGACGGTTCTGTCGAAGGTCAACCCGACGCTCGTGTTGCGTGCGGGTGAAGACGCACCGGCGCCGACCCCCAAGGTCCGGCGCGAGCGCTCCGCCTAGAGCACGCGGGCAACCACCCCTTCAGAACGGTTCTCCTTGTCGTTGCATTGAAAACGCCCGCGCCGCCGAGGAATGCGGCGCGGGCGCTTCGTCGCTTGGTGCTCTACGCCCTGGCGGTTCTCGCGCGGAGCGTGACGCCGCCGATCAGGAACAGGACGCCTACCGCGAAGAAGACGGGAACCTCAACGCCCGTGGTTGCGAGCGGTCGCGTGAACTTCCGTCCCAAGACCTGCGAGCCCGGGGGATTTCCACCCGGCGGATTCTCTGGCGGGTTCTCGGGGTTCGACGTCGACGCGCAGCCCGTGTGCGCCGGGTTCGTCTTTCCGACGCCCGCGTTCTCGTCGCACTCGTAGCCGGAGTTTCCGTCGCTGCCGTCCGGATCCTGACCGGGCGGGTTCTTCTCGTCGGCATTCCCGACGCATCCGGCGCACGGCTTGCCGTTCGCGTTCCCGCCGCCGTTGCCGTTGCCCGACGCGGAGCCGTCGCACGTGTCGTCGTAGGTTCCGCTGTGGTTCGCACCATTGCCGGACGTGTTCTCGTACGGCGTCTGATGGCAACCGGCGTTGGGATTCGCCGCGAGCGCGGCTCCTGCAGTTGCGACGACGACGAGCGCGACGATCGCTGCAAAGACGATCAAGGTCGAGCGCTTCATCTCGACACCCCCTTAGCGCGATTCAACGTCTGCGCAAGGGCGTGGGCAATGGAGCGAAATGACTGAGGTTCGTCCGCAGATCTACGTAGGACCGAGCGCCGCTTCTAGGGCCAACTTCGCGAACTACTTCGGACGCGCTCTCGACCGAACGACGCCGGGCCGCCTCAGGGA
>JBASRP010000491.1:0-4029 GCA_049273905.1 Actinomycetota bacterium | reverse complement strand
CTGTTCACCCTCGGCGACCGGCCCGAGGCGCGCTGGCCCGAGGCGCGCGCCTGGCTCGCCGAGCGCGGGTACCGCACCACGCTCGAGTACGTGCGCGCGATGGCGATCGCGGTTATCGAGGAGACCGGGCTGCTGCCGCACCTCAACCCCGGCGTCATGTCGTGGGAGGAGATGATGCGCCTCAAGCCGGTCGCGCCGAGCATGGGGCTCATGCTCGAGACGACGTCCGAGCGGCTCTTTGAGACGCCGGGCGCGGCGCACTACGGCTCGCCGGACAAGAAGCCGTCGGTTCGGTTGCGCACGATCGAGGACGCCGGCCGCCTCGCGATCCCGTTCACGACCGGCGTCCTGATCGGTATCGGCGAGACGCTCGCCGAGCGCGCCGAGTCGATCTTCGCGATCCGTGAGCTGTCGCGACGTTACGGCCACGTGCAAGAGGTCATCGTGCAGAACTTCCGCGCGAAACCGGCGACGGCGATGGCCGATCATCCTGACCCGGAGATCGACGAGTTCCTCGCGGCGATCGCCGTGACGCGTCTGGTTCTCGGTCCGCGCGCGAACGTGCAGGCGCCGCCGAACCTGTCCGACGAGGGCTTCCCGCGCTTGCTCGACGCGGGCATCAACGACTGGGGCGGCGTCTCGCCGGTGACGCCCGATCACGTGAATCCCGAGAAGCCCTGGCCGCACCTCGAACGCCTCCGCGACGCGACCGAAACGAAGGGCTACACGCTTCGTCCGCGTCTCACCGTCTATCCGTCCTACGCGCTCCAGCCCGATCCGTGGTTGCACGGGAGGACCCGCGGTCCCGTCGAAGCGCTCGCCGGCACCGACGGTCTCGCCAAAACGGAGGTCCGCGCGCGCGGCCTCCCGTGGCAAGACCCGGACATCCTGCCGGTCGCTCCGATGAACGAAGCGCTACGGTTGATCGAGAACGACACCGCCGCGCGTTCGGACCTCGCGCGCGGTCTGCGCGTCGACACGACGCTCGTGCACGGCGACTGGGACGCGCTGGAGGTCGACGCGTCGCGTTCTTGGGCGTCACGCCCGCCGCGCGCTCCGGCCGACGTCAAGGCCGCGCTTGCGAAGGCAGCGGATGCGCGGCCGCTGACCGATGACGACGCTCTCGCGCTGTTCGACGCCGACGGGGACGAGCTCGACGAGCTGTGCCGCGTCGCCGACGACTACCGGCGCGATGCGGTCGGCGACGTCGTCACCTACGTCGTCAACCGCAACATCAATTTCACGAACGTCTGCTACGTCGGATGCCGGTTCTGCGCGTTCGCGCAGCGGCGCGTCGACCCCGACGCGTACTTCTTGTCACTCGATGAGGTCGCACAGCGCGCCGTCGAGGCGAGCGAATACGGCGCGACCGAGGTGTGCATCCAGGGCGGGATCCATCCCGATCTCCCCGGTGACCACTACTTCCAGATCCTGCGCGCGATCAAGGCCCGCGTTCCGGACATGCACATCCACGCGTTCAGTCCCATGGAGGTGATGAACGGCGCCGCGCGCCTCGGCATCTCGTTCCGCGAGTGGCTGGCCGAGGCGAAGGCGGCGGGGCTCGGCTCCACACCGGGCACTGCCGCGGAGATCCTCGACGACGACGTGCGCTGGGTCCTGACGAAGGGGAAGCTCCCCGCGGACACGTGGGAGGAGATCATCCGCACGGCGCATGCGCTCGGGATCCCGACGACGTCGACGATCATGTACGGGCACGTCGATGCACCGCCGCACTGGGTCGGGCATCTCCGCCGCATCGCGAACATCCAGAACGACACCGGCGGCATCACCGAGTTCGTTCCGCTACCGTTCGTCCACCAGAACGCCCCGATCTATCTCGCCGGCAAAGCGCGTCCGGGCCCAACCACCGCCGAGAACCGTCGCATGCACGCGCTCGCGCGGATCCTTCTGCACGGTGCGATCCGCAACATCCAGGTGTCGTGGGTGAAGCTGGGCATCGCCGGTTCGCAGCTCATGCTCAACGGCGGCTGCAACGATTTCGGCGGCACGTTGATGGAAGAGACGATCTCGCGCATGGCCGGCGCGAATCACGGGATCAAGACGGATCCCGTCGAGTTCAACGATGCGATCCGCGCGATCAACCGCATCCCCGCGCAGCGCACGACGACGTACGACCAGATCTCGATCGTTCGCGGATAGACAGCCCGACCGCCGCACAACTGCCCTCGCACAAAAAGGGGGCAGGGAGGGGCGGGGGGCCCCTCCCTGCGGGGGATGCGCTCGGGGGATTACCCCGGCACTCGGCTTTGGGGCCGAGTGGTTACGGTATACCGCAATCCAAGCCGTGACTCCAGACGACTCGTTGTCCCTGTTCAGAGGCGCGTCTAGGATGCTCGTCAGGCGTGACCGGATTCAGTGACATGGCGTGATTCGATAACAGCGTTGAGCGTCCAAGGGGGCACTTGTGGCGGATGAGCCTGACCAGTCGGATCTGTATCGAAGGATCGACGATCTTCTGTCGCGTCCAACCGATGAGACGGTGCGCGAGCAACGAGCACTGAACGATCTCATGGTGAGCGTGCGCGACGCGCTCGCGCGTCTGACCGGCGATGTTGCGGCGCTTGCGGCGCGCGTGTCGGAGACGCGCGAGTACGCCGAACGCATGGCCGACCGGCCCGTGGAAGCCGGTGCCCCTGCGACGGTGGAGATGCCGTCCGACCTCAGCGAACGTCTCGACGCGCTTGAAACGGCCATCGGTCAGCTTGCCGCGTCCATACCCGCGACCGCAGCACCATCCGAACCAGCGGAAGCTCCCGACCTCACTCCTCTCGTGCACATCACGGTTCCGGAAGCGATCCGCGGCGCCGTGCCCGCCGCGTTGCGCGACGTGATCCCCGACGCGATCCGCTCCGCGCTCGGAGAGCAACTCTCCAAACTCTCTGCTCCGGGCGGTGTGTCGGCGGACGAGATCTCCGCTGCGGTTTCGGCAAGCGTCGGTGGTCTGCGCGACGAGCTGAGCACCGCGCTCTCGACGACGCGCACGGAACTGCGCGACGCGCTCACGGCCGCGGCGAACGAACTGCGCGAGACGCTCGGATCGTCGGCGGGGGAGTCGCGGACTGCGATGACGGACGCAGGAAACGCCCTGCGCACGTCGCTCGACGCGAAGACCGATGAGTTGCAGCGGATGGTGAACGCGTCCGTGGCCGAGATGCGCACGTCGGTCGCTACGGCGCTCGAGGGGTTGCGCGCCCGTCTCGACGAGGTCGCGTCCGGATCGCTGAGCGTCGCCGACGTGGAACCTCTGATCGATCGCGCGTCGACCAGTGCGACCGACGGCGTCGAGGCGGTGCGGAAGCGTGCCGAGGAGCTGTCCGCGGCTCTGCGCGGTGTCGAGGAGCGCCTCGGCCAGCGCCTGGGAAACGTCGACGGGATCTCCGCCGAGTTGAAGGCGCTGCGCGAGACGATGAAGGGTCTGACGGCACTTCCGGCGTCGTTCGAGAGCGCGATCGGCGAGGGACGCGAATCGATGCAACAGGCGATCGACGCGGTCGCCGCGCAGATCCGCGAGGACGCGGGGACCGCCGCCGAGCGGATCCGCGGCGAAGCGGGACTCGTACTCGAGAAGACGACCAGTCTCGCCGACGAGGCGGCGGCGCGGTTGAGCGAGGCCAGCACGCTCGCGCTGGGGCGCATCGGCGAGGCGGGTTCGACGACGATCGACCGGCTCACGGACGCGGCCGCGGCCGTCGAGCGCGAGATGGAGAAAGTGCCGCGTGCCGTCCGCGAGATCGCGAAGCGTATGGACGAGTTCCAGGAGTCGATGCTCGCGTACCTCACCGCGCGGGATCTCGCGCTCGAGGAGACACGCGATCGCGTCCTGCAGGAGCTGCTCGACGAGTACGCGGCCGGCCTCTCGCAGCGCCAGCGCACAGGACTCGGAACAGGACTGCGCCGCGCGTTCGCGCGGCGTCGCGACAAGCGTGACGCGGAGCGCTTCCGCACCGGGACTCCGGACCTCCCGAAGATGCCCGCCGTCCGGACCGAAGCGGTCGAGCGCGCGTCGAC
>JBASRP010000490.1:0-7874 GCA_049273905.1 Actinomycetota bacterium | reverse complement strand
AGGCGCCAGCGGCGATTCCTCGGTCGCCGCGTCGACGAGAGCGGCCGCGGCCGCTGCGTCGAGGGGCTCGGGCCGCAGCACGTCGACGGCTCCGCCCTTGGCGACGAAACCCTCTGCGACGTCGCGCCGCGTCGAGAGCACGAGCCACGGGAGTGACGCGATCTCGGCCGTCAACCGGCCGAGGAGCTCGGCCGACGCCTCGTCCATCCAGTGCGCGTCCTCGATGATCACGAGGGTCGGCTCGACGAGCAGTGTCGACAGCAGGTCCACGGCGACCTGCTCGAGCCGCTGGCGCCGGAACTCGTCGTCCAGCTGCGCGACCTCTGGCGTCGGTGGGATCTTCACATCAAGGAGGATCCCGAGCAGAGGCGCCCACGGGAGAAGCTCGGGCGCCTGCGACGCGACGATCGCGCGCAGCCGCTCGCCCGCGATGACATCCTCCTCGGCATCGCCGATGCCGAGCAGGTGCCGGAGCGGCGCGGTCAGCGGCGCGTACGGTGTGGATGCCTGGTAGAGCTCGCACGCGGCGGAGATGACGGTCATGTCGGTGGCGTTCGACATGACCTCGGCGATGAGCCGTGACTTCCCGATACCGGGTTCGCCGGCGATCTCGATGATGCGGCCGCGGCCGTCGCGGGCCGCCGTCAACCCGGCGAGCAGAACCTCCATCTCGTGCTCGCGACCGACGAGCGGCACCACGGTGCCGTCCCGCGGCGCCTCGGCGCGCACGGCCGCGCCGACCCGGAAGGCTTGCACCGGCTGAGCCTTGCCCTTCACGTAGAACGGTTCGAGCGCTTCCGATTGGAAACGGGTGCGCGACTGTTGCAGCACGCCCTCGGTTGCGAGGATCTCGCCGGGCTGGGCCTTCGCCATGAGCCGCGCGGAGAGGTTCACGGCGTCGCCCATCACCGTGTACGTCCGCCGGTAGAACGGCCCGATGTCGCCGGCGAAGACGGGACCGCGGTTCACCCCGATACGGATCGGAAGCGTCCTTTCCCGGTCCATGATCTCGCGCAGCGCGAGGAGCATCCGTTCCTCGTCGTTCCCCGATACGGTCGGCGCTCCGGCGGTGAGGATGATCTTCCCCCCGTCGCGGTCGACGTCAGACCCGAGGAAACAGACGCCGTGCCTGTCGGCCGCGCGCTGGACGTCCCGGACCAGATCGTCGAGAGCCGCGGCGCATGCCTCCGCGCCGTGGGTCTCGATCAGCTGGTCGGTCGAATCGAAGTGGATGAAGGCGATCGTGACGCGTTTGTGCTCGGGCTCGTGCAAGCCGGCGAGGACGTGGTCGCGCGTCGCGATCGGGATGGAACTGATCATCAGCTCGGTCGGCGGCACGACGTCCGCCTCCCGCCGGGCGGGTTCATCGCCGGGGGGCTCCTTGCGCAGGAGGAGTCCGGGTTCCTTCGCCGCCCCGGTCACTGCGGCCGGAAGCGCCGCGGCCGTCGCTGGGCTGACGAGGATCTCGCCGGCGTCGGCGGTGTTCTCCATCAGCACCGTCTCGCTGGCCGCCGGGCCGGTGATCATCAGCTCCCGGTGGGAATCTCCCACCAGGAAGAAGTGGAACTGGCCACTGTGAACCCCGACGGACATCTTGAGCGCGACGCGACCGCCGGGCGTCGACAGTGACCCCATCTCTTTCAGCTCGCGCCGCATGCCGACCGCCGCGCGTGCGGCCTTCGCCTGATGGCCGTTGCCGGTGAACAGTAAGAGCAGCGCGTCGCCGCCGAACTTGATGAGGCCGCCGCCGTTCGCGTATGCGACCCCGAGGAGGCGCGTGAAGCAGGCGCCGATCGCGTCCGTCAGCTCTTCCGCGCCGACCTTGCCGCGCTTGGCGAGACGTTCCGAGAGTCGCGTGAAACCGGAGATATCGACGAAAGCGATAGAACCGTCGACGACGCGATACGTCTCGGCAGGGCTCTCGCCGAGCCACTGCAGCAGCAGTCGAGGAAGGTAGGGACGCAGCAGCTCCAGCTCGGGTACGGAGTCCTGCATCGAGCGGCTTCCTCCTCGGTGGAGCTAACTGTAGGGACCGAAACGGTACCGGACTGCGAGAATTCTCACAGTTCGGTCGCTCTCCCTTCGGAGGGGTTCAAAATCACGGGACCGAACACCTTTCATCAATAGTCGCTCGGGGAGCTCGCATCCGTGAAACGTCTCATCCTGCTGGTCGCCGTCGTGGCGGTCACCGCCGCCTCGGCGGCGGTCGTGGCGTCGACGCCGGCCGAAGGCGTCCTTTCGCCGGCGCGCTCGTCCCTGTCGTGGGAGGGCGGGCCGCTGACGGGTGTCTCCGCCGCGTCGTGCGACCCATCGGCATGCGACGACTTCACGCTGACGATCGACGTTCCCTCGTCCTATTGGAAGCGGTCGCCGGGCGGCGTCGCGATCCGGCTCGACTGGCAGGACGCGAACGACGAGATCGACCTTCACGTGTACGACCCCAACGGCAAGGAGGTTGGGAACTCGATCGAGCTCCACACGAACGACGAGCAAGCCTTCATCTTCGCACCGGTCCGGGGCACGTACCGCGTTCACGTCGACGGATTCCAGGTGACGAACGCCGCGTACCGCGGGCGCGCCTGGATCGCCCGTGCGGACGATCCGATCGCGCGGTCGTCGTCGGCGCGGATGTCGTTCGCACCGCCGGCATTCGTCGACCCGCAGCTGTGGGTCGCGATGCCCTCGATCTGGGCCGCGCGCGACGGCGTCACCTATGTCGCCGGACCATGGGGCCTCACCACACTGGGAACGGTCGTATGGCGATCGCTCGACGGCGGACGAACGTTCCGGAGCGCGTCGCCGCCGCTCGCTGCCGGTGTGGCCGATCCGCGGATGCGGCCGTGCCCGGCGTCGCTCGGCGGCGGAGACGCGGACATCGTGACGGACCGCACCGGACGCGCCTATTTCCTCGATCTCTACCTGGCCGGCGTTACGGTCGGCGTCTCGACGGATCGCGGAGCGACCTGGCGCTGCAATACGGTCGCCGCGACGTCGCCCGAGGACGATCGCCCGTGGCTCGCGCCGGCGCCGCTCGCCGACGGCGAAGGGCCGAACATCGATGCCTACCTCGTGTACCGCGACTTCGGAACGACGGGATTGATCCCGGTCGTCGGCGAGATCGCGAAGCCGGTGTCGCTCCACCTCGACGTCACGAGGGACGGCGGGGCGACCTGGACCCAGCGCACGACGTTCGCGCGCAACGGCGTCGGATACACGGGGCCGCTGTTCACAGCGCCGGACGGGACGCTGTACCAGGTGTACCAGAACCGCGCGTCCGTCATGATCGCGCGGTCCACCGATAAGGGCCGGACGATGCGGTTGATCCGCGTCGCGGATCGGTACGCGTCCCCGGCGAATCAGTGGCTGGGCGGCGACGTCGACGCCGCCGGCAACGTCTACGTGGCCTGGGTCGATCAAGGGACCTGGGACGTCATGCTCAGCCGGTCACGCGACCACGGGGTCACGTGGAGCAAGCCGCTGCGCATCAACCACCCGGCGTCCGAAACCGCGGCGATGCCGTGGGTCGCCGCAGGGCGCGCGGGCGACGTTGCGGTCGCCTGGTACGGCAGCGACGGGACGTTCGCGCCGGGGACCGCCCCGACGACGGCGCGCTGGTACCCCTGGGTCGCACGCAGCGTCAACGCCACGTCCGCGAGCCCGTCGTTCTCGCGGACCCGCCTCTCGCCGACGCCGATGCGGTTCGGGCCGCTCTGTCTCATCGGCATCGGGTGCGCCGATCGCCGCGTCGGTGATTTCTTCGAGATCGATATCGGCCCCGACGGCGCCCTGATGGCGAGCTACGCGGATACAGGCCGGATCCAAGCGACGACCGACGGCGCGTCGCCGGGCCCGTACGTGATGGTGTCGCGTCAGCTGTCCGGGCTCGGCATGGCCCGGACGGCGCCGCTCGCGTTCGAGCGCGCCGGCGACGTGAACGAAAGCGAGATGGGCGAAACCGCACCGCTCGACCTCACGGGCCTGCCGCGTCCGGCGTGGACGAAGAGCACGATGCGGATATCGGTCCCGGTCTCCTCCGCGCTAGACCTCGCGGCCACCTTGAGGGGCGGGATCGCGAGCGAGGCGTACTGGCTGATCCTCTGGAAGGCCAGGGATCGCGTCGAGTACGCCGGCCTCCGTATAGATAGGAACGGCGCGCTCAGCTTCTTCGGGGGAGATCAACCCGTCGGTGTGGCCCGGCCCGAGCCGACGGCGCCGCAACAGAAGGTCGAGAAGCTCGCCACGTACCCGGCGACCTTCTCGCTGACGGGACGGATCGACGAGGCGACGAACCAGATCGTGATCGACGTCCCCTACGCCCTGTACGGCCTTCGGCCGGGAGACACCCTCTACAGCATGCAAGCTTTCACGATGGCCGGACTTGCCCAGAGCCTCCGCTCCTATCAGCCGCTCATCGTCGTGGACTCCACGCCGGCCCGATCGATCCGGATCGGGTGAGTTCTCCGTTGACCGGCCGGCCGCGCCGGTCGTAGCGTTGACGCGTATGTACAAACGGATCGTTGTGGGGGTGGACGGCTCGCCGACGGCGCGCGCCGCCCTCGCGCAGGCGATAGCTCTCGCGAAAGAACTCGGCGCCCTCCTCCATGTGGTGACCGCTTATCGAAGCGGGGCGCAGGTCACCGCGCTTGCCGTCGATCCGGTCGGCGCGGTTGTCGGCGCCGGAGCCGCGATCGCCGAAGAAGACCTGCGCGGGGAGGCGGACGCGATCCTCGCCGAGGCGGCAGGCGAAGCGACGGCCGCCGGCGTCGGCGTTGAGACGTCCGCTCTCGCCGAGGACGCGTCCGAGGCGATCCTTGACACCGCGGAACGTATCGACGCCGACCTGATCATCGTCGGGAATCGCGGCATGACGGGAGCGAAGCGGCTCCTCGGCAGCGTCCCGAACCGCGTCGCCCATCACGCCGCCTGCAGCGTGATGATCGTTCACACCGCCTGATCTACCCCGCGCAGCCGAAGCGCGATAGCGTATCCGTGCTCATCGATGGTGGCGCCGCCTCAGGTCCGGCCGCCCACGACCGGTTCGCCGCCGGCCCCATGCGGAACTCGACCGAGCCGCCCGGCGCGATCGCGTCGTGCGTGAACCACGAACGGTCGTGCGGCTCGCCGTTCAGCGACGCCGACTGCACGTACTTGCCGAGCAGCGACGCGCCCGGCGCGGTGACGGTGAACGTCCCGCCCGGCAGCCGGATCTTCGCCTCCGTGAACACCGGAGAGGCGACCACATATAAAGGAGCGCCGGCCGTCTCCGGGTAGAAGCCGAGCGCGCTCCAGATATACCAGGCGCTCATCGTCCCGAGGTCGTCGTTGCCCGGCAGGCCGTCCGGCGTCGGCCGGTACGCGCTCTGCAGATTGCGGACGATCGCCTGCGTCTTCCACGGCTGCCCGACGTAGTTGTAGAGGAACGGCGCCTGCAGGTCGTGCTCGTTGTCGGGCGAGTACTGGTTCCCGACGTACGCGATGCCGAACAGCGACAGATCGCGCTGGATCTCCGGCACGACGAACGGAACGTGCTCCGCCAGGGCCGCCGAGAAGAATGTGTCCAGCTTCTGGCGCGCGACGGCGTCGCCGCCGAGCATCTCCACGAGCCCCCGAACGTCTTGCGGCACGAGCCACGTGTACTGCCAGCCGGTGCCTTCGCGGAAGCCGTCCGGCAGCTCCGGGTGGTAGGGCGTGAGCCACGACCAGTCGGAGAGGCGCGGCCGCACGAACCGCGTGCCCTGACCGTCGACGACGTTGCGGTAGTTCGCGGCGAGTTTCAGCAGCGCGTCGCGGTCGGCGGTCTTCCCCAGGCGCTCGGCCATCAGCGCCAGCGCGAAGTCGGCGATCGCGTGCTCGAGCGTCGAGCTGGCGCCGGAGTTAACGAGGTCGTACGGGATGAAGCCGGCCTCCAGGTAGACGGGATCGCGGTGGTGCGCCGGGTCCAGCGCGAGCGTGCGCATCGCCTCGTACAGCGGTTCGACGTCGGCCGGCGCGACGACGCCGCGGCAGAACCCGTCGACGATCGCCGGGATGGCCGGCTCGCCGTTCATGAAGTCCGCGTACTGGTTCATTAAATTCCAGCGCGGCAGACGCCCGCCTTCCTGCGCGATGCGCAACATGCTCGTCGCCATGTCGCGGAACCGGTCCGGCGCGATCAGCGCGAGGAGCTGGTTCTCGGTGCGGTACGTATCCCACAGCGAGAAGTTCGTGTAGTAGGTGAAACCGTTCGCGACGTGGACCTTCCCGTCGTTCCCGAGGTACTCGCCGTTCGCGTCCTCGAAGACGTTCGGGTGGTGCTGCGCGTGGTACAGCGCCGTGTAGAAGGTGCGGAGGTCGAATGGCGTCCCGCCGGAGACCTCGATCGCGTGCAGCGCGTCGTTCCACGCGGCCCGGGTGCGGGCGTGCAGCTCGTCGAAGGGGAACGCCGTCCCCGGGATCTCGTCGTCGAGGTTCGCCAGCGCGTTCTCCCGGCTCACGAACGAGATGCCGACCTTGATCAGAACGGTGCGGTCTTTGGTTGCGTCGAAGGTGACGTAGCCGCCGGCGCCGTCCCCGGCCGCCTCGCGCGCGCCCGCGACCGGCGTGCCGCCGGCCTCGTTCCATCCGCCGAAGGACGCGAACGGCCGGCTGAACTTCGCGGCGAAGTGGACCGTGTAATGGTCGTCGCCGTTCTCTTCGGTCCCGACGACGGTCGTGTCGTCGACGATCTCGAGCGACGCCTTCTGCACCCCGTACGTCACGCCGGCCGGGCCGAGGTCCGTCCCGGCCGCCGTGTGCCCGATGTCGAGGATCACGTTCGCAGCCGGGACCTGCGGGAACGTGTAGCGATGCATCCCGGTGCGTAGGCCCGTCGTCAGCTCCGCGACGGTTCCCGAGCCGGCGAGCAATACCTTGTAGTAGCCCGGCGACGCCTGCTCCGCGGCGTGGACGAACGGCGACTTGAAGAGCGCCGGGTCCGAGCGCACCGCGCCGATCGTCGGCATGAACGGCAGGTCGCCCCCCGCGTGCACGCCCATTGACTCGATGTGCACGTGGCTGAAGCCGCGGATGAACGCGTCGCCCCACTGGTAGCCGGTGTACGCGAAGTAGCCGTCGGTGTCGGGCGAGAGCTGCACCATCCCGTAGGGAGACGCGGCGCCCGGGAAGGTGAAGCCGCCGCCGAGCGTTCCCACGAACGGATCCACGTAGCGCGCGAGGTCGTCCTCCGCTGCGCCGCCGACGACGGGAGAGAGGCAGGATGCGACGAGAGCCGCGGCAGATACGAGGACCGTCAACCGTTTCATCGTTAGCTGATTCGCGCTGCGGACGAGTGAGTCCTGCGGGACGCTAGGCTGCCGCCGTGCTGGCCTTCCTCGAGGAGATCGTCCGCCGGTTCGGTCCCCTGTTCGAGGACGCGGGGTACCAGATCATCGCCGGCGCGGTCCTTTTAGAGCGCTCGATCTTCGTCGGGTTGATCGTCCCGGGCGACGTGGTGCTCGCCCTCGGTGGCATCTACGCGTCGCGGGCCGAGCTGGGGCTGGGATGGGTGATGCTGGTGGCGGCTCTGGCCGCGGCGATCGGGGAGTCCACGGGCTACTGGCTGGGCCGGAGGTTCGGGCCGAGCCTGGTGGCGCGCATCCCGCTGGTCAACCGCCTCGCTGATCGCCTCGACGCCGCGCAGGACTACTTCGGTGAGCACGGAGGCAAGACCGTCGCGATCGGTCGGTTCGCGACGGTGGCGGGCTCATTCATCCCCTTCGCCGCCGGCGTCGGCCGCATGCCGTACCACCGATTCTTGCTCTTCGATCTTCCTGCCGTGGGCGTGTGGGCTGTCGGTATCACGCTGATCGGCTACTACTTCGGAGAGAACCTCGACTTCGTCGACAAGGTGCTGCAGC
>JBASRP010000487.1:0-11191 GCA_049273905.1 Actinomycetota bacterium | reverse complement strand
CGCGCCCGTGGCGTGGATGAACCGGTGCAGGAGCCTTCGGTTCGCGCCGATCGTCGAGCGCCGCCCGGCCGGCGGGGTGCGACCGAATCCGGCCAGGTCGACCGCGAGCACGCGCCCGCGCTCGGCCAGTGCCGGCCCGACCGACATCCAGTTGGCGTGCGATCCGCCGAGGCCGTGAACGAGGACGAAGGTGGGGCCCTCAGAAGGGCCGTCCCAGGCCGCGTAGTGAACGGGCCCATCGAGCTCTATCCACCGGGATTCCAAGTGGCGCAGAGCCTATCGCGCCGGGGCGTTCTAGGGCTTGACCGCCGTGACCGGGATCGGGGCCACGGGGCCGCGCTCGGCCGCCACGTGGTCCCGGACCGACGCGACCTGGCGGGCGAGCTCGGCCGGCGACCAAGAGAGCTCTCGCGCGACGATCTCGGGCGCGCGAGAGTCCAGCCCGGCGGCAGCGTCGGCGAGCGACAGTCGCGTGCGGCGCTCCACGACGTCGGAGAGGGTCACCGCCATCTCGCGGCGGACGGCCCAGACCGCTTCGGCTGCGATCCACGGGAGGCCGGGAACGAGCGGGGCGCCGAGCGTCGGATCGTCGAGGACGAGCTCGAGGATCGCCGGCGCGAGGTCGCCGTGGTCGTCGACCAGATGCGTCGCGACCCCCGGAGCCAAGCCGACGCGATCGGCGAGCACGTTGGTCTCGGTGCGCAGGCCCGCGATCGGTCGCGTGAGCCCGATCGGCAATCGTTTCGTACGGGAGCGGGCCTTGACGCCGAGCCGCGCGCAGACCAGGTCGACCGTGTCGGCGGCCATACGCCGGTACGTCGTCATCTTGCCGCCGGTGATCGTCACGAGACCGGCGCCGGACACAGACAGGTGATGCTTGCGCGAGATGTCGGCCGTGCGCGTCGCCGCGTCGTCGGTGGCGAGGAGAGGCCGGAGGCCGGCCCACGCCGCGGTGACATCACCAGGCCGCACGTCGAGGCCGAGCGACCAGTTCACCGCCGAGAGCATGTAGCGCACGTCGTCGTCGTCGATGGCCGGCGAATCGATCGAGCCCTCGTACGCGGAATCGGTCGTGCCGAGCACGGTATTGGGGCCCCACGGCACGGCGAACATCGATCGCCCGTCCTTCGCGACCGACGGGACGACGACGCCCGCCGCGACCGGAACCTTGTCGGCCGGCACCACGAGATGGATCCCTTTCGCGGGGCGCAGCGTCGGGATGACCGTTTGCGGTTCGAGTGCACCGACGTCGTGCGCCCACACGCCGGCCGCGTTCACGAAGGTGCGGGCCCGCACGGACAGCGGCGTGCCGGTGAGCGTATCGGTGACGTTCGCCGCGACGACGGTGCCGCCGGACGTGTCGAACCCATCGACGCGCGCGTGATTGACGGCGACGGCACCGAACCGGTGCGCGGTCCGGATCAGCTCGAACACGAGCCGCGCGTCGTCGGTGCTCGCGTCCCAATAGGTCCACGCGGCGACAACGCGTTTCGGATCCAAGCTCGGCGCGAGGCGAACGATGTCGGATGAGCGCGCGCGGCGGTGCCGGTGGAAGCCGCGGCCGCCGGCCGCGACGTCGTACATCGTCAGTCCGACGCGCGCGAAGCGCGTCGTGAAGCCCTTCTTGTACGCGGGGAACAGGAACTCGAGCGGGCGGACGAGGTGCGGAGCGAGCCGCCGCAACAGGTCGCGCTCGCGGCTCGATTCCCAGGTGAGTCCGAAGTCGTACTGCGCGAGATACCGCAGGCCGCCGTGGATCATCTTCGACGACTTCCCGGAGGTGCCCGACGCGAAATCACCTTTCTCGACGAGCGCGACCGAGAGTCCGCGCGACGCCGCATCGAGGGCGACGCCCGCTCCGGTGACACCGCCGCCGATCACGCAGATGTCGAACGATTCCCGGCGCAGTCGTTCGAGGTTCTCGTCGCGTGCGTGGGGCCCGATCTCCGGCACGCGCCTATGATAGATGGGGTCATGAGCTCCACCTCGCGCCGCACGGTCGGATCCGGTGCCGCGCGCGGCCGAAGTTCGCGGGGCTGGTGCCCCCGCCACGATCAGGTCTATCCCTTCCGCGACGGCGTCTGTCCCGACTGCGGAACCTCTCTCGTCGCGATCGACCTCGTTCCGCAACCCGAGGAGCATGAGATCGTCGCGACCCCGCCGGTCGCCGTTCCGACCGTTCGGTCGCCTCGCGCGGTCCGGACGATGGTCGCCGGCTTGATCCTCGCCGCGTTCATCGTGGGACTCGTTTTCCCCCGCCCGGAACGGCGTGAACGAACGGTACGCCCGCCGGCGAACGAGGTGTCTCAGAGCGTCCGCGTCGGCTCCGTCGCGCGGACGTCCGGCGGTGCGCTGCGGTTGGCACGCCTGACGCAACGCGGTTTGGACTTCAGCGCGACCGTGTCCACGGTCGAGGGGTCGCTCGACCCGCGGGCGATCGTCGGCGCCGCAGTCGAGGTCGTCACGCAAGAGGCGGAGGACCTGCGCACCGTCTCCGGCGTCTCCGATGTCCGCCTGACGCACACACCCACGGGCTTCGCGTTGGACGGGCGGCTCCCCTCGGGGGTCGGCCGCATCGTGGAGTTCCGCGTGTCCTCGCTGCAGCTCCGCGTAGCGCAGGTGCCGGAGTGGGACGTGAACATCTCCTCGATCTGGCCGACACGCGGCGCCGAGCCGAAGGTCGTACGGGTCGGCTCGACGCGGAGCGTCGGTGCGGGTCGGAGCGTGCGGCTCGTCGCGGTGCTCGGGTGGCACGACCGGCTCGAGGTGGACCTCGGACTGCCGGAACTGTCGGCGGGGGCGATGGGAGACCTGTCGATCGACGGGCTCGAGATGTCGGCGAGTGGCGAAGGCGACGGACTGCAGGATCGGTGGCGGACGACGCTCGGCGCGGTGCAACAGGAGCAGATCTCGCCGACCGAGATCCTCGCGCGCTTCGAAGGCGTCCCGCACACCGCGCACGTGGTCACGATCCGGGCGGCGCGTGTCTCACGGTTCTTCGCGGGTCCGTGGTCGTGGAGGATCGCGTGACGCGGGGCTGGTGCCCGGTCCACGATCGCGTCGTCGAGAGCCGGAACGGAACCTGCCCCGAGTGCGGAACGCCGCTCGTCGATCTGACGGCGCGACGGCCGAACCCAACCGAGTCACGCCTCGTCGTCGAGGAGGAGCCGGAGTCCGAACCGGTTCCCGCGGAAAAGCCGCCCGCGACCGAGACCGCGCTCTGGCCGGAGATCCGTCTGCCGCAGCGTCTGTTCGGACGGGACTCGATCTCGATCGGTCCGGTCGCGATCGCAGCGATCCTCGTTGCCGCGGTGGCGGGTTCGTTCCTCGTCGGACTGGCGATCCCGCGTCGAAGCAAAGATCCCAAGGTGATCCCAACCCCGCGCCGAAGCGCGGAGTACACGGTCGGCCTGCTTCGGAATGGACCGGGTCTCGATCTCCGACTCGAGAGCTTCTCCCAGGCCGGCAAGCACGTCACGCTGCGCGCGACGCTGGATCAGCCGACGGACATCGAGGCAGGACGCATCCAATCGGTCGACGTGACGCCGTTCACCGGCGGCACCGCGGAGCCTTCCGTCCGTCTCCCGGCGCGCGCGACGATCTCGCGAACGAACGTGGCGGGGTTCGTCGCGGAAGGAGATGTGCTCGTCGATCCCAGCGCTCTGGTGACGGCGATCCGCATCGACGCGATCCACCTGTCGGCGAAGGACGGGGCCGATTTCCCTCTTGATCTGTCGGCGATCGCACCGAGCCCGTCGGGCGTGCCGCGTATCCAGGTCGTGGGATCCCCGGAGCGTCCCGTGGGCGAGAGGTTCTATCAGGTGGCGGACGTCGTCGGGTGGCCGGACCGGTTCGAGGTCCGCATGGTCGAGAGGGGTGGCCGAACCTTCTGGACCCCGGACGAGATCTTCTCGCTGGTTGAAGGGGGAGCGCAGCTGGCAGAAGGGAGCGTCGATGAGCAAGCTCCCGACGAGGGATTCATCCACGTCCTCTTCCGCGTCCGGCCGCCCGAGAGCGGGCACACAGTGCTCCGCATCACCCGCCGCGGCCTCACCATCAGGGGTCTGTGGCGCTGGGAGCTCGGCTCGGCGTCGTGACGGGAGCTCGGCAGGACCCGCGTGCTACATTCGTCCCGGTTCGACCGGCAGGTCGTTCATCACGCGCCCGGCCGACGCTCGTGCGAGGGGAGGCGAACGATGACGGCAAGTCCGAGTGAGATCGCGCGTCGTCATGACGAGGCATGGAATGCGAAAGATGTCGAGGCACGGAAGCAATGTTGCGCACCCGACATCGAGACGGAGATGCCGGGAGGGATGCAGCTCAAGGGCTTCGACCAGGTGCAGCCGATCGAAGCTGCATTCTGGCAGGCGCTTCCCGACTCTCAGATCACGCGGACCGTTGAGTTCGTCGACGGGGACACCGTCGTCGCCGAAGGCCTTTTCACCGGAACCCAGACGGGTCCCTTCCCGACACCACAAGGAGAGATCCCTGCGAGCGGCAATCCCGTCAAGATGCGTTACGCGTCGGTCAAGCGGGTCGTGGACGGGAAGCTCGTATCCGAGCATCTCTACTTCGATCAGTTGGAGCTCATGATGCAGATCGGCGCGATGCCGGGGCCGGGCGGGTAGAGGGAGCAGCGGTGGACTGGACACGGGAAGAGATCACCGACGTCATCGAGTCGATCCCTTCGAACTTTCCGACCGTCTACTGCTGGGACTACGAGGTCAACCGCAAGGAGCTGCGCGCGCTGTACGAGCGCGCCAAGCTCGAGCAGTGGAACGCGCAGACGACGCCGGACTGGTCGATCAATGTTGAAGTGACGCCCGATCGCTATCCGGACGAGCGCATCCCGTTCTATGGCACCGAGTACTGGGACAAGCTCAACGAGAAAGAGAAGCAAGAGGTCCGGGTCGGCGTGACGTCGTGGTCGCTGTCGCAGTTCATGCACGGCGAGCAAGGCGCGTTGCTCGCGACCGCGAAGATCGTGAAGAGCGTGCCGAACATGGACGCGAAGTTCTACGCGGCGACGCAGGTGATGGACGAGGCCCGGCACGTCGAGGTCTATCACAAGTACCTCACGGAGAAGCTCGAAGGTTCGTGGCCGATCACGCCTCCGCTGCGCACGCTGCTCGACGCGATCCTCACCGACTCGCGGTGGGACATGACGTACCTGGGGATGCAGATCTTGGTCGAGGGGCTCGCACTCGCGGCGTTCGGGATGATCTATCAGACGACCAAAGAGCCGCTGATCAAAACGATCACGCAATACATCATGGCGGACGAGGCGCGCCACGTTGCGTTCGGAGTGATGAGCTTGCGCGACATCTACCCGGAGATGACCGCGGGCGAGTTGAAGGAACGTGAGGAGTTCACGATCGAGGCGTGCCACATGATGCGCGACCGCTTCGACATGGCGGAGCTCTACGAGCGCATGGGCCTTCCCGTGAAGGAGCTCGTCGAGATCCGGATGAAGTCGGAGGGGATGAAGCTCTTCCGCAACCTTCTCTTCATGAAGATCGTGCCGAACCTCCGCAAGCTGGGGCTGTTGACGCCGCGGGTGCGCGAGGAGTTCGCGCGCATGGACGTGCTGAAGTTCGAGAACCTGTCGTCGACCGACGAGGACGTCGCGGACCCCAACCTCGTGAACGCGGGTTAGCCCGGCAGCGACAGCTCCCACAGGTCGGCGAGGTCGCCGGGCCCCGTCGATCCGCCGAACACGAGCATCGACGGGCCACTCACGACGGCACCCTCGAGCGCGCCGCGCCGTCGTGGCGGCGTTCCGCTCACTTGACGCTTCGTCCACGTCGCACCGTCGAAGGACCAAACGTCATTCAGCGCGCCGCCGCGGCCGAGCCCACCGAAGAGGTACATGGTGTTCGTCGTGGCGGCCGCCGCGTACAAGGTACGTGGCGACGGCCCGGCGCCTTTGACCTCTGTCCAGCGTTTCGCCGTCGGGTCGTAGGTCCACGTGTCGCCGAGGTACGGCGTGCCGTCGGTCTGCCCCCCGAAGAGGACCATCTTCGTCCGGCCGGGCAGATAGACGGTGCGGTGCAGGCAGCGCTTGAACGGCCGCGGCGCCGACCCCGCGGGACTCACGTTGGCCCAGCGACGCGTCAGCGCCCAGGTGTCGTTGAAGCGGCCACTTGCGAACCCGTGAGAGATCACCATCGAGTTCGCGATCGTGGTTCCGCTCGCGCCGTACCGCGCGGCCGGCGCGCGGCCCGGCGTCAGCCTCTGCCACTTGCCGTGGACCGGATCGAACACCCACGTGTCGTTGTAGAACGTGCCGCCGTTCTGCCCGCCGAAGACGACGAGGTGTCCGTCGACGAACGCCGCGCTGTGTCCGAAGCGCGCCGGCGGGCCGACGGGGAGCGGCTGCCACAGCCGGGTCGACCTCTCGTACGCCCACGCGTCGTTGAAGACGCGACCCTTCGTCTTCCCGCCGAACAGGAAGACGAGAGATCCATCCGCGTTCGCGGTGAACGTGTGATGGTCTCGCGCCTTCGGGCCGCCGCCCGAGGCGAGCTGCCGCCACGCGAGGGGACGGGACGGTGTCGTCGGCGTCGCACTCGATCCGGACGCCGTCGGGGTAATCGTCGCGCCGGTCGTCGGCTCGTCGGAGGAACACCCGGCCGCGACGCCCAGCGCGGCGAGCGACGCGACGCGCATGAACGTGCGGCGATCCAGCGAGACCGGCGGCACGCGCGAAGTATAGTGCCGGACATGCCCTCCCACCAGGGTCTGAGTGACGAACAGAACGCCCTCCTCGACCTTGTTCGCGACATCGCGCGGCGTGAGATCGCGCCGAACGCGGACGAATGGGAGCGCGCGGCGACCTTCCCGCGCGCGGCGTTCGAGGCGCTCGGCAAGGCGGGCCTGCTGGGTCTCGTGTACCCCGAGGAGTACGGCGGCGGCGCGCAACCCAACTGGGTGTACCTGCTGGCGCTCGAAGAGCTCGCGGCGGCGATGCTGGCGGTCGGTCTCGGGGCGAGCGTCCAGACGCTGACGATCTTCCCGACGCACGCGTTCGGTACGTCCGAGCAGAAGGACGCGTGGATGCCGCCGGCGATCGCGGGAGAGTGGATCGGGTCGTACTGCCTCTCCGAGCCGGGATCCGGTTCGGACGCGGCGGCACTCACGACGAAAGCCGAGCGCGACGGCGACGCGTACGTGATCTCGGGCCGCAAAGCGTTCGTGACGCACGGCGGCGACGCCGACTACTACATGGTTTTCGCGCGGACCGGCGACGCCGGGCCCGGCGGTATCTCCTGCATCTTCGTGCCGGCGTCGACGTCCGGCGTGTCGCGCGAGAAGCTCGAGCACAAGATGGGCATGCGCTCCTCGCCGACGGCGGCGATGGTGTTCGACGGCGCGCGTGTGCCGGCGACGAACGTCCTCGGCGCGGAGGGCGAAGGCTTCAAGATCGCGATGCAGGCACTCGACGGCGGCCGGTTGGGGATCGCCGCCTGTTCGGTCGGGCTGGCGCGGTGCGCGCTCGACGCGGCGGTCGCGTTCGCGTCCGAGCGCCAGCAGTTCGGCCAACCGCTTCTGAAGTTCGAAGGTCTCTCTTTCATGCTCGCCGACATGGCCACGCAGATCGAGGCCGCGCGCACGCTGACGCTCGACGCCGCGCGCCGGCGCGACGCGGGGGTGCCGTATTCGAAGCACGCCGCGATGGCGAAACTCTTCGCGAGCGACACCGCGATGCGCGTGACGACCGACGCCGTCCAAGTGCACGGAGGCTACGGGTACGTCGAGGAGTTCCCCGTCGAGCGCTACATGCGCGAGGCGAAGGTCCTTCAGATCGTCGAGGGGACGAACCAGATCCAGCGGGTGGTCATCGGCCGTCACCTGGGTAAGCAGGAATAAACAGCGCGAGTGGGGAATTGCTCAGGCTGGACCCAGGGAGGATTTGGATGACCGCGATCTACGACGTCGAAGCGAAACTGCTGGAAGGGGACCCCGTCACGATCGGCGAGTACAAGGGCAAGGCGCTCCTGATCGTCAACGTCGCGTCACGTTGCGGGTTCACTCCGCAGTACGAAGGCCTCCAGGCGCTATACGAGCGCTACAAGGGTCAAGGCCTCGAGATCCTGGGCTTCCCGTGCAACCAGTTCCTCGGGCAAGAGCCCGGCACCGAGGAAGACATCCGCGAGTTCTGCTCGACGCGCTTCGGCGTTAAGTTCCCGCTGTTCCGCAAGACCGACGTGAACGGCGAGGACCGCCACCCGCTGTACGAGATCCTCACCGAGAAGCCCGACACCGACGGGAACGCCGGCGATGTCCAGTGGAACTTCGAGAAGTTCCTCGTCTCTCCCGAAGGCGAGATCGTTGGCCGCTACCGGACGGGCGTCACCCCCGAGGACCCGAAGCTCCTCGCGGACGTCGAGAGCGTTCTCCCCGGCTAGCTACGCCGCCGCGAGCTCCGTCGTACAGAACGCGCACCGGCGCGCGTCGACCGGGATCGCCGACAGGCACTCCGGGCACTTCTTCGTCGTCATGTCGGCCGGCGGCTCGGTCCGCATCCTCTGCGTCAAGTGGTTGAGCGGCTTAACGACGAAGAAGAAGATCGCAGCGGCCGTACTCAGGAAAGCGAACAACGCGTTCAAGAAGTCCCCGTAGAGGAAGACGCTGTCGTTGATCGTGAAATGAAGCTTGCTGAAGTTGGGCTGACCGAAGACCGCGGCGATCAAGGGAGTGATGAGGCCCTTGACGATCGCCTGAACAACCGCGTTGAACGCAACCCCCATCACGACGCCGACAGCGAGCTCGACGACGTTGCCTCGCAATATGAACGCCTTGAACTCCTTGATCATTCGCTCCTCCTCTCGCGCCGGAGCCCGGCTTGCCCGGCTTCTAACACGCGGGGGCCCCAGGGGTCGAGCTCGGCTCCCAGCCCTCGTTGGTGCCTCGGATGCCCTATGTGCGATATTTCGCGCCAGCCGGGGTGAGGAGAGAGTCCATGGACACCGCGAGACTCAAGTCGATTCCGCTGTTCGCTGCCCTGTCCGACAAGGAGCTCAAGCAGGTCGCCCACCTGGCGGACGAGGTCGACGTCGCCGCGGGTCAGCATCTCGTCGATGAGGGCCGGTTCGCCCACGAGTTCTTCGTGATCGAGGACGGCGAGGCAGAGGTCCAGCACAACGGTGAGACGGTCACCACGCTCGGGCCCGGCGACTTCTTCGGTGAGGTCGCTCTGATCAGGACCGACCGCCGCACGGCGTCCGTCGTCGCGAAGACTCCGATGCAGCTCATCGTCGTGTTCGGGCCGAACTTCCGGGCCATGGCCGCCGACATGCCGTCGGTCCACGACAAGATCAACGAAGCGATCGAAGAGCGCTGCAAGGAGATGTAGCGCCGCTCCACCCACATCCTGGTCGCGGACCCTTCCCGCGGTCATAATGGCGCCGGCTCGGCGTCGCCCCCCGTCGTAGAGGGGCTTCCCCTCCTTCCCACGAGCGTTAGTGCAGCTCACGCGTTCGTGTCTCACCCGGGCAGTACCGTCCGGGCAGGAGGTGAGGATGACCCTCAAGCTCGACCAGGTCTACGGGCAGGTGGCTGCGATGAGCGCCGCCCTCGCCACATCCCGTGACGAGATGACCGCGCGCCTCGAGTGTGCCGTTGCGGAGTGGGGGAGTGCCTGGTCGGACGAAGACCGCGTCCGTGGCAAGGTCGAGGCCGCGAAGACGTCGTGGCTGCTCGCCAGGCCCCTTGAGCCACCCGGATCGCGACCGTTGCCCGCGCAGTCGCCGCCGCGGTGGCGGATCATCGCGACCGACGGCTCGCAGATCGAGGTTTCCCGCCACGAGATCGCGTCCTGCTTCCTCGTTAACGTCGGTGAGGTCGTCCTCGATTACGGCGACGACCCGGGCGCACGGCTCGGGAGCGCGCCATCGCTCTACTTCGAACCCGGCGACCTCTATCCGATCTACGGCGACGAGGAGCGCTCCGCCGACGGAGCGATCGTCGCGGCCGTCCGCGACACGCAGGAGTTCCACCGTCTCGCCGAGCTCGCGGCCGAGGCCGACCGCCCTGCCGTCGCCCTGGTCGACGGCACCCTGATCCTCTGGCGGGACGAGACGAACCCGCGCGGGCTGGCCGGTCTCGCGCCCGACGACGTGAAGAAGAAGCGCCTGGACGCGATGCTCGAGCTTTTCGAGGCCGGCGAGCGCGCCGGTGTGCCGGTCGTCGGCTACGTGTCGTCTCCCGGCGGCTCCGACGTGGTCAACGCCTTGAAAGTATTGATCTGCCCTGAGGACCCCGTCGATTGCGACCGCTGCCCGTTCACCCCGCCCGACAAGCGGCCGAGCGCGGTCACCGACAAGCCGTGCGACGCGGTCCTGCGTGTGACCGACGCGCAGCTCTTCCGCCGGGTGTTGAAAGCGGGGGAGCGGTCACCGCTCTTCTGGTCGGGCGCGCCGGTTCTCCAGGCCTACGGCCGGCACCGCGTCGCGTTCTGCTACCTCGACGTCAACGACGAGATGGCGCGCCTCGAGGTGCCCGGCTACGTCGCCGAGTCGCCCGAGCTGATGGAGCTCGCGCATTGGGCCGCTGCCGATCAAGCTCGCCGCGGCTACGGCTACCCGGTGGCGCTCGCCGAGGCGCACGAACAGGCGATCGTCCGCTGGGCCGACCGCGAGGCGTTCTTCCGGCTCGTCGCACGGCGCTTCGTCCGCGAAGGGCACCGCGTCGTGCTGTCGGCGAAGCAGCTGCGCAAGAGAGGAGCATTGGTGTGAGCGCCAACAGTCTGGAACCGAACGGCGTCATCGGAGAGGTCGTCCAGGCGTCGACGACGCGCTTCCGCGCGATAGCGACGAAGGTCTTCGAGCCACCGCGGTTCGGCTCGTTCGTCAAGGTCTCGTCGACCGTCGGCATCGTCTACGGCGTCGTCGCGAGCGTCGAGACGGCCTCGTTCGACTCCGCGCGCCGCGCGATGGCTTTCGGGATGCCCTGGGAGCAGCTCCTCCGCGAGCAGCCCCAGCTGATGGAGCTGATCCAAACAGAGTTCGAGACCGCGGTGATCGGGTACGGCGAGGAGGGTTCCCTCCACC
The DNA here is from genome assembly GCA_049273905.1 of Actinomycetota bacterium. Classification (GTDB taxonomy): domain Bacteria; phylum Actinomycetota; class AC-67; order AC-67; family AC-67; genus JBASRP01. The sequence goes on along the minus strand of JBASRP010000487.1, from coordinate 140 downwards.
ACTACCTCCCGCCGTACCCGCCCCGGCTCCACGACTTCGCGCGGCCGTGCGAGCCGACCGAGGTTGCCGCCCTCACCGACTCGCTCGAGTTCGTCCGGACGCTCGCGGCGCTACGCGACGCGCCGGTCCATGAGCTCGTC
>JBASRP010000481.1:0-3945 GCA_049273905.1 Actinomycetota bacterium | reverse complement strand
GGACGCTCGCGGTCGCGCAGGACATCCTCGAGGAGCACGGCTACGAGCCGTACCGCGACGGCGACCGCGTGCTGGCGCTGCGGAACTGCCCGTTCCACGCGCTCGCGCAACAGTCGCGCGATCTGATCTGCACCATGAACCAACATTTCTTGGACGGCCTGGTGCGCGGGTTGGGAAACGACAACGTCGAGGCCGTGCTCGAGTGCAAGCCCGGCGACTGCTGCGTGACGCTTCGCGCGCCGGCGGTCGGGCGCTAGAAAAATGGGTCCTGAACGCAGTTGAGACGAGCTCGACCTTCAGCTGAACGGCGTCATCGATCTTCGGGCCACCGGCCAACTGCTAGGCACCTTGTCAATATGCGTTGACGAAACGCTCGAACGAGCTCCCGTGAACCGGGCTTATGGATGAGGCACGCAACGGATGTTGACAAGGTGCCCACAGACGGCGGAGCTCATCGATCGCGTCAGCAGGGGACCCCGGTTGTGATGCCGCTGTAGGGACCGGAAGCCGCCCATGTGATCAGGTATTGGCCAGACCGGCATTCAAGGCTCGCGCCGATCGGCGTGTAGTTGACCCAAAGAGCGGCGACGTACGCCTTGGCGGACGGATTCGCGACCAGCGCAACCTCCGTCCCCGTTTGGTTGTGCGCCTGTATCCCGTAGTTGGGCCCGGCTCCGTAGCACGCTTCCCAACCCGCGTTGGGGTTGGTTTCGCAAACGGCAATCGCGTTTCCTCCACCCACGAAAGCGAGCAGACAGGCGCCGAGCAATGCGGCGACGCCCAGTCGCGCGATCCCTCTCCGCATGGCGCCTCCCCCCGGTCGGCAAGCCCGATGGGCTAACCCTGGGACGTGGCGGCGCCGGTGTCTATGAAGAGCGTCACAACGATGAGGGGCCCCGTAGGGCCCCTCACTTGTGTGAACAGCTTCTAGATCTTGCTCAGGTTCAACCGTCCGAACCCGAACACGTTGTCCCGGCCCGCCGCTCCGAGGTCGTCGACCGCGGCGTCCAACGCGCTTCGCAAAGCGCCCGCGTTGAAAGTCGGGTGCAGCAGCTTGATCATCGCGGCCACGCCGCCGGCGTGCGGCGTCGCCATCGAGGTGCCGGACAGGGTCGAGTACCCGTTGATAGGACCGGTCGCGTACGTCGAGTACACGTCCGAGCCCGGAGCGCAGATCTCAACGTCCGCGTTCGTGTTCGAGAACGAGGAATGCGCGTCGTTGCGGTCGCTCGATGCGACGGAGACGACCTCCGCGTAGCCGGCGGGGAACTCGGTCGAGCTGTCGGAGTCGTTCCCGGCCGCGGCGACCATCAGCGTGCCGTTGCCGTTGCTCCAGATCGCTGCAACCGCCGCCTGCTCGCTGGCCGAGGATCCACCGCCGAGACTCATCGAGATCACGGCCACCCCTTGGTTCTTCAGCCAGTTCATGCACGCGTCGATGTCGGCCTGCCAGCCGACGCCGCCGGCGTTGAGCGCTTTGCACATCGCGATCCGCGAGCCCGGCGCGGTTCCCGCGACGCCAACCGCGTTATTCGTCTTCGCGGCCGCGATCCCGGAGACATGCGTTCCGTGCCCGTTGTCGTCACCGCAGCCGCCGCTCTGGACGATGCCGAGCGAGGTCTGCGCGTTCGCACACGCGACCACTTTGCCGGCGAGGTCGGGGTGGTTCTGCGCGACGCCCGTGTCGACGATGCCGATGATCGGGCCGGTGAACGACGTCGGGAACAGCGTCTGCCCGAGCGCGTTCGTGCCGTACGCCTTCGCCCAACCTTCCGGACCGTCGATGTCTGCATCGTTCGCGTTGTTGAAGTTCCACTGCGTTCCGAAGGAGGGGTCGTTCGGGTTCGTCGCGAGGATGTGTTTCGACTGCGTGTTGGCTTCGACGAACTCGACGTGTTTGTTGCGCTTCAGGGTCGCGACGGCGTTCTTCTGATCCTTCACCTTCACGACGTAGGTCTGGATGAAGTCGAGACGGTTGGCGCGCTGCCCGTGAACCGACGCCTCGGCATTTTTCTTCGCCGACTCAGAAGTTCCGCGCTTGTACTTGACTAGAACCGTCTTTTCACTCGAAGCGCGCGCAACGACTGGAGCCGTCGCAAGAGCCAGAGCCAGCGCGGCCAGCGCGATGACCAGCCTTTTCATGTGTGCTCCCCCTCCGGATCCGTGCCGGCTGCCCCCGCCGGCTGCTCGCATTGGCGGCACGCAATGTTCCCCAGAAAGGTTTCGCTCAAACCCCATGATTCCTGGGCGAGTTCCACGATCATGTCGAGCCGCTCGCGTGGTCGGCTGTCGCGAAGAGTGGGGGAGGTGTTCGCGCGACAGTTGCATGCGAGCACGCCGGCTGTTCACGCCACGATCGTTCGTGCGCGTTAGGAAAAGTTAAGACCCAATTTGTAAATAAGCGATTTGGCGAACGGGGGTTCACCAAGAACTCACCGTTTTCAATGGCGGATAGGCAACTTGCACCATGCGGCGGTTGTCTTGCAGGTCTAGGGTCGCGAGTTGGGCCGCTCTCCTTGCCGCTACCAACGGGTCTGGGGCGGAGGGCCGGCCTTTGTGCGTGTCGCGACCGTGCGACGAGGCACGGGGTGCGCGACCTAGCGGGGGAGTTGGGGATGCGCCGTCAACCGCATTCGCGGAGAGCGAAGCATGTTCGCATTGCTAGGATCATCGCCGGGGTAGCGCTCCTCGGAATCGTCGCGGCTCTTCGCGTCGCGATCGCGGCGCCGCCGGACAACTCGTTGTCGCTCAATGGAAGCAGCGGGTACGTGCGGATACCTCAGGCGGCATCGACCAAGTTCAACTTGTCTTCATTCACGCTCGAGGCCTGGTTCAACCGGACGTCATCAACGTCGGTTGCAGGTACGACGACCACCACATCCAGCCCTACGGGCAGCGGCCTTCAACAGGCGATCACTCTCGTCGCCAAAGGTCGAGGCGAAGCGGAAGGATCCAACCTCGACTTCAACTACTTCTTCGGTATCGATGATGCCCTCGACAGGCTTGCGGTCGACTACGAAGAAGGGGCGGGTCAGGCCCAGCCGGCTCAAAATCACTCGTTCATCGGATCGACAACCATCACTGCGGGTGCAGGTGTCTGGCATCACGCGGCGGCAACGTTCGACGCAACCACTGGCACGTGGAAGCTGTACCTGGACGGACGGTTGGATGGGACCTCGACCGTCGGCGCCGGCAGGGCGCCGCGATCTGACTCGGTCCAAGACATCGGGATCGGCGCCGCCTTGCAGTCGTTCGTTTCACCGGCGACGGGTGCCCCTGCGGGCTTCTTCAATGGGTCCATCGATGAGTTGCGCATCTGGAATGGCGTTCGGACGTGGGAACAGATCCGTGACACAAAGAACGACGAACTAACAACCTCATCCGATCCCGGAGCGACGCTCGTGGCCCGATATGGCCTCGACGAGGGCGCCGCCACGACCGCTGGCGACAGCATTGCGCCCGCACGGAACGGAACGCTAACAGCGGCCACATGGACCACTGGACAGTACGCGTTCACACAGGACAACACGCCGCCCGCCGCGCCCGCGGGGGCGGCTGCGGTAGCGCGCAATGCTGCGGTTGACCTCAGCTGGACGGCGAACTCGGAGCCCGACCTCGCCGGGTACAACATCTACCGCAGTACGTCACCTGGAGTTCCGACGAACGGGACCCCGCTCAACGCGGACACCCTGCTTGCAGCTAACGCGACGTCGTTCACCGACTCAACTGCGTCGAACGGAACCACGTACTACTACGCGGTCACTGCCGTCGATACGGCCAACAACAAGGGGTCGAGCGAAGTCTTCGATACACCCAGCGCCTCACTAACCGCGCTCCGGCTCAACGGAACCAATCAGTACGTCACTTTCGGCCAGGCGACGAGCGAACTGGGCGCGACATCCTTCACGCTTGAGACATGGTTCAAGCGGACGGGCACGGGAATCG
>JBASRP010000480.1:0-2273 GCA_049273905.1 Actinomycetota bacterium | reverse complement strand
TTCGACGGCCGCGAACGATTCGGGGTCGTCGGCGACCGCGACGGCATCGGGCGGCGGCTCGAGTCCCAGCCGGGCCACGTCCGATCGGGGCCGCCACAACGCACGCGTGCGGACTGCGATCGCGGAGACCCGCGGGAGTTCGCGCCAGTCGCACCACGCGGGCAGAGCAGTGTGCGGCGGTTTCTCGGCCCAGGAGATGGCGCTGACCTCGTGGCCGTCGGCGACCAGCCCCTCGCCAAGAGCCCATAACGCGCGGCCCGACGCCGTTCCCTCCGGCTCGGCGTTGTGATGGCTGACGATCCAGACCCGCACGGCGTTAGTTCCGCTCTGCGTCGCGGCACAGACGCCGGCTCGCGAGACCAGGGTCGCCGATCATCCAGCCGAGCCTCCCGTACAGCGAGTGCGTCGCGACGATCCGTCGCACGCGCGGCGGAAGCGTCGCGAGGAAACGCAGGTGCACGCCGACGCGCCCCCGGGTGTCGGGCTCACGCATGACGCGCACGCGCGCGTCGTGGAAGCCGCGGCACACGGCCGACATCCTCGCGGCGTTCTTCTCGACGAACGCGACGCGGCCGTTGACGCTCCTCTCGGAGGTGAACGTTGCTTGCACCGCGCCGTGCAGGTTGTAGCGGTACAGGACGTCGGGGAGAGTCACCATCGGGCGTTCCTCGATGCGCTGCAGCCAGAAGTCCCAGTCCTCGCACGTCGTCAGCGACTCGTCGAAGTGCAGCGACGTCGAGAACGCGTCGCCGCGCAGCATCCCCATCAACCCGCCGGGGAAGTTGAACCACAGCATCGCGCGCGCGGAGTACGTGATCGGGCCGCGGTAGCGCGTCGTCCGGCCGGTGCGCTCGTCGTGGAACTCGAAGAAGCACGAGACGGCGCCGAGCTCGGGCCGCGAACGCAGCGCCGCGAGCTGCACCTCGGCCTTCCGTGGCAGCCAGCGATCGTCGTCGTCGATGAACGAGATGAAATCGCCTCGGACCGCCTCGAGGCCCGCGTTACGCGGCGCCGACGGGCCGGCGGGCTCGGCGAGGTAGACGTACCGGATGCGCGGGTCGTCCGCCGCGGCTTCGCCGACGATCCTCTTCGTCTCGTCGTCGGAGGCGTGGTCGACGACGATGAGCTCCCACTCGCGCAGGGTCTGCTCGCGGATACTCGCGATCGCGTTCGGGAGGCGCGCGGCCCGGTTCCTCGTGGGAAGGATGATGCTGACGGCGGGAACGGCGGTCATCGACCGCTGAGGATAACCGAGCCCGGACGCCGTCCCGGGACGCCCGATCACTCGCCCATAGAATGCACCGGCCATGCCTCCGGACGCGGGATCGAGCGACCTTTCGGTGTCGGTCGTGGTGTGCTGCCGCGACCGCGCCGAGCTTCTGGAGGGCGCCCTCGAGGCGATCGGCCGGAGCCTCCGCCCGAACGACGACGGGATCGTCGTCGACTCGGCGTCGCGGGATTCCTCGGTGAGTGACGTCGCGAAGCGCGCCGGGATGCGCGTCGTTCGTCTCGAGCAGCCCGGGACCTCTCGGGCTCGCAACGCCGGCGCCGCCGCGAGTGAGGCGTCGATCGTCGCGTACACCGACGACGACTGCCTCGTGCCGGGAAACTGGACGGAAAGGCTCCGACAGATCTTCTCGGAACGGGATACGGGGTTCGTCACCGGCGCCGTCGTCGGGGATCGCGATCACGCGCTCCCGGCGTCGCTCGTGATCGGCGGCGAGCGTCGCCGTTTGTCGACGGCGGACGATCCCTTCGCGCTCGGCGCAGGATCCAACATGGCCTTCCGTAAGTCCGTCCTGACGTCGGCCGGGGGCTTCGACGAGTGTCTCGGGCCCGGCGCGCCGCTCGTCGCGGCCGAGGACGTCGACCTCTTCTGGCGGCTGCTCCGCGCGGAAGTGAACGGACTGCACGAGCCCTCGCTGTCGGTCACGCACCGCCAGTGGAGGACGCGCACGCAGTCGTTCGGCCGTCACTTCGACTACGGGATCGGAGCCGGAGCGTTCGTGGCGAAGGCGATCCGGATGGGTGACGCGAATGGGTGGCGGATCCTGCGACGCCGCCTCTTCCGCGATGGGTTCGGCGCCGCGTTCCGCCATCTGATCAAACGGCAGGAGCATGCGGCGCTCGCGGAGTTGATGGTCGCGCTGGGAGTGCCGGTGGGCGCCGCCCGCGCCGCGCGGCTCACGCTTCGCGACGGCGTCTTCGTTCCGCGTTAGACGGCCGAGCGGCGCGCGTTCTTCTCGATAGCCGCGGTGTAGATGTCCCGGAAC
>JBASRP010000475.1:0-7111 GCA_049273905.1 Actinomycetota bacterium | reverse complement strand
ACGCCGTGCTGGGCATCCGGTACGCACCGCGGGTCGCGCCGCCGGGCGACGACGTGTCTGCGGCCGCCTGGAAGGACGCGATCAAGCGCGGTCTCTCGGAGCGCCGCTCGGACGAGGTGATGCGCGGTTCGACGCTCGTCGGCCCGCATCGCGACGAGATCGAGGTGACGATCGGGTCGCTCCTCGCGCGCTCCCACGCATCGCAAGGCGAGGCATGGCTGGCAGCGCTGGCTCTGGTGTTGGGTAGTCACGCAACGATCGGAGAACACATCGGGGAAGAACCGGTGCTCCTCCTCGACGACGTGTTCAGCCTGCTCGACCCCGAGCGCCGCGAACGGCTCGGCCGGGCCCTCCCGGAGCGTGCACAGATCATCGTCACAGCCTCGGATGAGCGCGAGTGTCCTATCTCACTGCGCTGGCGGATCGGCCGCGTTAGCGTTGGCCGGGGGATAGAACTCGATGGCTAAGAGGATGCGCAGAGGGGCGTTCGAAAAAGATCCCACGCCGATCTCGGCCGCACTGAAACTTGTCGCCGATGATCACGGTTGGGAACAGCATCTCGCCCTGGGAAGACTCCGCGAAAGATGGGATGCGGTTGTCGGCTCCGCGATCGCGGCCCGCAGCATCCCCATCAAGCTCGAGAACGGACGCCTCACGGTGAAGGTCGAACCCGGCGCGTGGGCCGCCGAACTCGCCTTGATGGGGCAGGCTCTGGCGGCCGCGGCGGGCGGTTATCTGGGCGCCGATCTGGTCCAGGAAGTCGCCATCGTGACGGGCCTCCCGCGCAAGGTCTGAACCCCCCGTCCAGCGCCCCTTCCAGACGCTCCAGAAAAGCCTGCTGAGAGGGGGTATCCGGAGGGGAAAAACGGCCTCTGACGTGCTATAATCGTCCTTCGAGTGCCCTCTAGGACGGAGGCCTCCGGCGGCCCCTCGCCACGCGGCCCGTCCACTTGGGGAAGTGGGTGCTCAGACCCGCAGGAACGACGACGGTGGGTGGGCGCTGAGCGGCCACTCAGGACGGCCGAAAAGCACAGGAGCGAGGGTGGCGAAGGCAGCGGCGGAAGAGCAGTACGGCAGTCAACACATCAAGGTTCTCGAGGGGCTGCAGGCGGTTCGCAAGCGGCCCGGCATGTACATCGGTTCGACCGGACCGCGCGGTCTCCATCACCTCGTTTACGAGGTCGTCGACAACTCGATCGACGAAGCGCTCGCCGGTCGCTGCTCGAAGATCTTCGTCACGATCAACAAGGATGGCTCCGTGTCCGTCTCGGACGACGGCGCCGGTATCCCCGTCGCGCCGATCCCGGGCAACAAGGATCGCCGTCCCGCCGTCGAGGTCGTGCTCACCACGTTGCACGCCGGCGGCAAGTTCGAAGGCAAGGGCTACACGGTGTCCGGCGGTCTGCACGGCGTCGGCGTCTCCGTCGTGAACGCGCTGTCGGAGAAGCTCGAGGTCGAGGTGCACCGCGACAATCACGAGTGGCACCAGGCGTACGAACGCGGCAAGGCGACGTCGAAGCTTCAAAAGGGAAAGACGTCGAAGAAGACGGGAACGACCGTCACGTTCTGGCCGGACCCGCAGATCTTCGAAGACCTCGACTTCAAGCCCGACATCCTCGCGCAGCGCCTGAAGGAACTCGCGTACCTCACGAAGGGCGTTGCGATCACTCTCACGGACGAGCGCACCACGCCGTGGACCGAAGAGACGTTCCGCTTCACCGGCGGCATCGCCGACTTCGTGAAGCAGTTGAACACCGGCCGCGAGACGCTGAATCGCGTCGTGTACTTCGAGGCCAGCGAGGAAAGCCGCGAGGTCGACATCGCGATGCAATGGAACGGCGGCTACAACGACTCGATCTACACCTTCGCGAACACGATCAATACGCACGAGGGTGGCGTCCACGAAGAAGGCTTCAAGAAGGCTCTCACCAACGTAGTCAATCGCTACGCCCGGACGAAGAGTCTGCTGAAGGAGAAAGAGGAGAACCTCGCCGGGGAGGACATCCGCGAAGGCCTCACGGCCATCGTGTCGGTGAAGCTGCGCGACCCCCAGTTCGAAGGTCAAACCAAGACGAAGCTCGGCAACACCGAGATACGCGCGTTCGTGGAGAAGGCCGTCAACGCGCGGCTCGCCGAGTGGTTCGAGGAGCACCCGACGGAGGGCCGCCGGATCGTCAACAAGGGGATCCAGGCGGCGCGCGCCCGGATGGCGGCCAAGAAGGCGCGCGACATCGCGCGGAAGAGCGCGTTCGACGCCGGCGGACTGCCGGGCAAACTCGCCGACTGCTCGTCGACCGATCCCAACTCGACCGAGATGTTCATCGTCGAGGGAGACTCGGCCGGCGGCTCTGCGAAGCAGGCGCGCAACCGTGACTTCCAGGCGATCCTGCCGATCCGCGGCAAGATCCTCAACGTCGAGAAGGCAAGGCTCCACAAGATCCTCGAGAACCAGGAGATCCAGGCGCTCATCTCCGCGTGCGGCACCGGGATCGGGGAAGACGCCGACGTCGAGAAGCGGCGCTACGGGAAGATCATCATGCTGACCGACGCCGACGTCGACGGCGCGCACATCCGCACGCTGCTCCTCACGTTCTTCTTCCGGCACATGCGCACGCTGATCGAGCAGGGCTACGTCTACATCGCGCAGCCGCCGCTGTACTCGCTGCGCTTCGGCGCCAACGAGGTGCGCTACGTCTTCAGTGACAAAGAACGCGACAAGGTCCTGAAGGAGAACAACGGCAAGAAGGCGCAGATCGGCCGGTTCAAGGGTCTCGGGGAGATGCCGGCCGAGGAGCTCTGGACGACGACGATGAACCCGGAGACGCGCAATCTCCTCCAGGTGACGCTCGAGGACGCGGCCGTCGCCGACACGATCTTCGTGACGCTGATGGGCGAGGACGTCGAAGGCCGCCGCGAGTTCATCCAGAAGAACGCCAAGGACGCGTTCGTCGACATCTGATATGGCCGACACCCCTCTCGAACCGCGCATCGAACCGATCGATATCGAGGAAGAGGTCAAGCGTTCCTACCTCGATTACTCGATGTCGGTCATCGTCGGGCGCGCGCTGCCCGACGCGCGCGACGGACTGAAGCCGGTCCATCGCCGGATCCTGTGGGGGATGCAAGAACTGGGCGCGCGGCCGGGAACGCAGCACAAGAAGTCGGCCCGCGTCGTCGGCGACGTGATGGGGAAGTACCACCCCCACGGCGACAGCGCGATCTACGACGCGTTGGCGCGCATGGCGCAGCCTTTCGCGATGCGCCACCCGCTCGTGGACGGCAAGGGGAACTTCGGATCCGTCGACGGCGACGCGCCGGCCGCATCGCGCTACACGGAAGCCCGGATGGCGCCGCTCGCGATGGAGCTGTTGAGCGGGATCGACGAGGAGACCGTCGATTTCATCCCGACGTACGACAGCGAGAACCAAGAGCCGGTCGTCCTGCCCGCGCGGTTCCCGAACCTGCTCGTCAACGGCTCGACGGGGATCGCCGTCGGAATGGCGACGAACATCCCGCCGCACAACCTCGGCGAGGTGATCGACGCCGTCGTCGCCGCGATCGACAACCCCGACATCACCGTCCCGGAGCTCATGAAGCACGTGAAGGGACCGGACTTCCCCGGCGGCGGCTACATCATGGGCTGGCAGGGCATCAAGGACGCGTACACGACGGGTCGCGGCTCGATCAAGGTTCGCGCGAAGGCGACGATCGAAGAATCGAAGAGCGGGAAGACACAGATCGTCGTCACCGAGCTGCCGTACATGGTGTCGGGCGATCGTGTGCTGGCCAAGGTCGCGGAACTCGTGGATAAGAAGATCATCACGGGGATCACACCGTCGGCGAAGGCCGTGCGCAACGAGTCCAACCGTCAGGGGCTGCGACTCGTCATCGAGCTGAAGCGCGACGCGATCCCGCAGGTCGTTCTCAACAACCTCTTCAAGCACACGCAGCTGCAGGATTCGTTCGGCGTGATCATGCTCGCGCTCGTCGACGGCGTGCAGCCTCGCGTGCTGAACCTCGGGCAAGCGATCACCGTCTATATCGATCACCAGGTCGAGGTCGTCACACGCCGGACCCAGTACCGGTTGAAGAAGGCGGAAGAGCGCGCACACGTCCTCGAGGGCCTCCTCGTCGCGCTGAAGAACCTCGACGCCGTCATCAAACTGATCCGCCAGTCGAAGACGGCCGACGACGCGCGGCAGGAATTGATGAAGAAGTACAAGCTCACCGAGATCCAGGCGAACGCGATCCTCGACATGATGCTGCGCCGGCTGGCCGCGCTGGAGCGTCAGAAGATCGAGGACGAACACAAGGAACTCGTGGCGACGATCAAGGAGTACAAGGCGATCCTCGCCGATTCCAAGAAGGTTCTGAAGATCGTCAAGGACGAGCTGGTCGAGATCAGGAAGAAGTTCGCCGATCCCCGCCGCACCGAGATCCGCGCGGACGAGGCGGATATCAACGTCGAGGACCTCATCGCCGACGACGAGGTCGTCGTGACGATCAGCCGCTCCGGCTACGTGAAGCGCGTCCCAGCGACGACGTACCGCACGCAAGGGCGCGGCGGGAAGGGTATCCGCGGCGCGAAGCCCAAGGAAGGCGACATCGTCGAGCACCTGCTCACGACGACCAACCATGCCTACGTTCTGTTCTTCTCGAACCGCGGGAAGGTCTACCGGATCAAGGCGCACGAGATCCCGGAGAAGGACCGCACCGCACGCGGGATCTCGATCCGGAACCTGCTGCCGCTGTCCGGCGACGATTCGCTGGCCGCGGTGATCGACACGCGCGACTACGAGACACACAAGTTCCTCGTCATCGCGACGAAGAAGGGCGTCATCAAGAAGACGGCGTTCCAGGCGTACGACTCGTCGCGACGCGACGGCATCATCGCGGTCAAGCTGCGTCCGAACGACGAGGTCGTCCACGTGCGCGCGACGTCCGGCGAGGACGAGCTGATCCTCGTCTCGCGCAAGGCGCAGTCCGTCGTGTTCAACGAGGCGGAGGTGCGTCCGATGGGTCGCGACGCGTCGGGCGTGATGGGGATCCGGCTCGGCGCGGAGGACGAGGTCGTGGCGTTCGACGTCGTCGATCAGAACGGCGAGCTTCTCATCGTGACCGACGCCGGCTTCGGCAAGCGCACGTCGTTGACGAATTACCCCCGGCACCATCGCGGCGGGAAGGGCGTGAAGACCGCGAAGCTCACAGGCCGGCGCGGGACGATCGAGGGCGCGGCGGTCGTGCGCGAGGGTCACGAGGTCTTCCTCATCTCCTCGGCCGGCGACGTGATCCGTGTCGCGGCGAAGGACATCTCGCGTATGGGCCGCGACACGCAGGGCGTGCGCGTGATGCGGCTCGGCTCCGGCGTGACCGTGTCGGCAATGGCGCGCGTCGTCGCCGACGAGGAGGGCAACGGTAACGGCGAGGCCTAGCGCCGTGCCCTACCGCGTCCTCGAACACACCGCAGACATCGGGATCGAAGCCACCGCGCCGGACATCCCGGCACTCTTCTCCGAGGCCGTGCGCGCCACGGCGGCCGTGATCCTCGACGCCGAGCCCCCGGCGGGCGCCAACGACGATCCCGTCGCGGTCGACGCGGATGACGTCGAGACGCTGCTGGCGGAGCTCCTCACCGAGGCGCTGTGGCGCTTCGAGTCCACAGGCGCCCTGCCCGTCGCCGCGGAGCTGGAAGTGTCCGGGACGACCGCCGCGGGGACGTTCCAGACCGTCCTCGCCGTTTCCCTCGGAGGTCCCGCGATCAAAGCCGTGACCTATCACCAGTTGTCGGTGGAACGCATCGGCGACGAGTGGCGCGCCCGCGTTTACTTCGACGTGTGATGAAGACGCGCTCGGTCGGGCCGTTCGAGTGGGAGGTTCCCGTCGGCGAGGTCGACGGCATGCGCGTGCCCGGCCGCGTCTTCGCCGACGAGGAGTTGCTGGCGAAGGCGCGCGATGATCGCGCCCTCGAGCAGGTGGCCAACGTCGCCACGCTGCCCGGCGTCGTGCGCGCGTCCTACGCGATGCCCGACATCCACTGGGGCTACGGCTTCCCGGTCGGCGGCGTCGCGGCGACCGACGTCGATGCCGGCGGGGTCGTCTCGCCCGGCGGCGTCGGGTTCGACATCTGCTGCGGCGTGCGGTTGTTGCGCAGCGACCTGACGATCGAGGACGTCCGCGAGCCGCTTGTGGAGCTGACGAAAAAGCTCGGGGAGAGGATCCCGCGCGGCGTCGGCACGAAGGCGATTCTGCGTCTCGACCGCTCCGAACTCGCGGGTGTCCTGCGCGACGGGGCGGCCGCGGTGCTGCAACGCGGACTCGGCTGGCCGTCGGACCTGGAGCGTTGCGAGGACCACGGACGCCTCGAGGGCGCGGATCCGGCGGTGGTCTCTGACCGCGCGTACGACCGCGGCGCGCCGCAGTGCGGGTCGCTCGGCGCCGGCAACCACTTCCTCGAGATCCAGGTCGTCGATCAGATCTTCGACGCGGCGGCGGCCGAGGCGTTCGAACTCTTCGACGGAGGCGTGTGCGTGATGCTGCACACCGGCTCGCGCGGCCTCGGACACCAGGTCTGCACGGACGAGCTCAAGATCTTCGACAAGCTCATGCGCCGCAGCGGCATCGAGGTTCCCGACCGGCAGCTCGCGTGCGGGCCGGTCGGGTCGCCGGAGGCCGAGCGGTACTTCGGCGCGATGGCCGCCGCCGCGAACTTCGCCCGCGCGAACCGTCACGCGCTCGCGCACGGCATCCGCGTGACCTTCGAGGACGTCCTCGGCCGCGACGCCGAGGCGATGGGGATGCGTCTCGTGTACGACGTCGCGCACAACCTCGCGAAGATCGAGCGCTACACGATCGACGGTCGCGAGCGGACGCTGTGCGTGCACCGCAAAGGCGCGACGCGCGCGTTCGGTCCGGGGCATCCGGAGCTCGTCGATCGCTACCGGCCCGTCGGCCAGCCGGTGATCGTGCCCGGATCGATGGGAACCGCCTCGTACGTCCTCGTCGGGACGGACGCGGGGCGTGACAAAGCGTTCTGGTCGACCTGTCACGGCGCCGGCCGGGCGATGAGCCGGACGCAAGCCAAGAAGCGCATGCCCGGACAACAGGTGCGATC
>JBASRP010000471.1:0-2433 GCA_049273905.1 Actinomycetota bacterium | reverse complement strand
GCTGCAGGTCGGATCGGTCTCGCCACCGTTCCGCGAGGCCGGCGACGGCGTCGTTCAGCCGGGCCGCCCCGAGGCTCCCGCCCATAACGAGGACGGTTCGCCGCGACGCCTCGAGGTCGAACGCTTCGAGGGCGTCCGCGCGCGCCGCGTACCGGTCGAGCGTACGGATGGACTCGCGGATCGGATTCCCGACGACGCGCGTCTCGGCGGAGCGCGGGAACTTCTCGCGCGCCTCCGCGAAGGTCAGCGCGATGCGATGGGCGAATCGCGCGCCCACGACGTTGGCGATGCCGGGGATCGAATTCTGCTCGTGCAGCAGCGCCGGGATCCGGCGCGAGCGCGCCGCGATAACGACGGGGAGGCTCGCGTAGCCGCCCATCCCGACGACCACGCCCGGCCTTTCCGCGCGCAAAAGACCGCGCGCCTTCGCCGTGGCACCGGCGAGCGACACGGGGGCGAGGTAGCGCGTGGCACCCAGCGTGCGCGCCCAGGGGATCACCTCGATGGTGTGCAGCGCGAAACCGGCGGCGGGCACGGCGTCCTTCTCGATCCCGCGCGGCGTCCCGACGAAAACGAGGTCGATCGCCGGATCCCGGCGACGGATCGCGTCGGCGAGTGCCAGGCCCGGGTAGACGTGCCCGGCCGTCCCGCCCGCTGCGATCACGACTCCGTTCACCGTCTCTTCGCAGTGGTTGGGACCCTCTTCGATTCCACCCACCCACCCCGTCCGGACGCCGCGGTTGCGACGCGGATCGGCCGCTTGGGCGGCCGCGCCTTCTCCTTGCCTTTCGGCGAGCCGGGCGGCGGCCACTTCTCCTGCCGCGCGATGTTCGACAGGATGCCGATCGCCGTCAGCGAGATCACGAGCGCCGATCCTCCGAACGACACCAGTGGCAACGGCACGCCGGTGATCGGGAGGAGGCCCGTGACGGCGCCCATGTTCACGATCGCCTGCCCCACGACCCAGACGGTGACTCCGGTGGCGACGAGCCGCCCGAAGGCGTCGGGCGCACGCCGCGCGATACGGATCCCCGCGTACGCGAAGCCGACGAAGAGCCCGATGACCATCAGCGTGCCGATGAGGCCCAGCTCCTCGCCGAGGATCGCGAAGATGAAGTCGGTGTGCGCGTTCGGCACATAGAGCCACTTCTGCCGGCTGGCGCCGAGCCCGACGCCGAAGAAGCCGCCGGACCCGAGCGCGATCAAGGACTGCACCGACTGGTAGCCGGCGTTCAGCGGATCGCGGAACGGGTTCAAGAACGAGAACAGCCGCGCGCGCCGATACCCCTCCGCGAACGCGAGACCTATGGACCCGACGATCCCCATCACACCGACCGTCCCGAGGAGCGGGAGCGGCACGCCGCAGACGAAGACGACGACGCTCACGATCATGGCGATGATCAGCATCGTTCCGAGGTCCGGCTGGAGCATGATCAGCGCCGCGACCATCGCGGAAAGGATCCCGAGGGGGAGGATGAGCTCGCGCAGCGTCGTCATCTTCCCCTGTTTCCGCACGCAGATATCGGCGGCCACCAACAGGAGCGCGAGCTTCGCCAGCTCCGACGGCTGGATCCGGATGCTGCCGAAGCCGAGCCACCGGCTCGAGCCCCCGACGCGCGTCCCGAACGCGGGATGCAGGACCAGGACCAGCCCGCCGAGGGCGACGAGCAGCATCATCCAGCCGAGGCCGCGCCACTTGCGGTAGTCGATCCGGCTGGCCACGAACATCGACACGACGCCGAGAAGCGCCCATACGACCTGCCTCTTGAAGAAGAGGAACGACGACCCGTACCGCGTGAACGACGAGACGGAGGACGCGGACAAGATCATCACCAGGCCGAAGCCGAGCAGCACTCCGGTGATCGAGAGAAGCAGGTAGTAGGAGCGGGTGCCGGATCCGGCGGTGCGCGAACGCTCGACGGCGCGCGCGCGCTGCCAGATATGCGTCTTGGCGAGCTCGACGACGGTCACGCGATCCCTCCCTCTTTGGATGCGAGGCGCTTCACCGCGGCGCGGAACGCCTCGCCGCGGGCCTTGTAGTCGGCGAACATGTCGAACGACGCGCAGCCGGGTGACAACAGGACGGTGTCCCCGCGCGACGCAGAAGCGGCCGCGCGCGCGACGGCGTCGTCCATCCCGGAGGCGCGCTCCACCGGCACACCGGCCGCCTGGAACACGGCGTCGATCTCGGCGGCGCTCTCGCCGATCGCGACGACGCGGGCTACCGCGCCGGCGGCCGCCCCGAGCGCGCTCAGGTCGAGACCCTTGTTCCGGCCGCCGGCGATCAGCACAACGCGCTCCATGCCGTCGAGCGCCGCGAGGACGGCGTGCGGGTTCGTGGCCTTCGAGTCGTCGATATACGCCACGCCGCCGATCGCGGCGACGTGCTCCATGCGATGCGGGAGCGGCTCGTAGGCGGCAAGGGCCCGGCCT
>JBASRP010000460.1:0-12548 GCA_049273905.1 Actinomycetota bacterium | reverse complement strand
CCTCGAGCTTCTCACCACCGGCGTGCGTCACGACCGCGACCTCGGGCGAGAACCCCTCGACGTGTTCCGCCTCTTTCTCCAAGAGCTTGGCGGGGATGAAGAGCGGGAAGTAGAGGTTCTCGTGTCCGGTCGCCTTGATGCGGTCGTCGAATGCGCGCTGGATGCGTTCCCAGATGGCGAACCCATAGGGCTTGATCACCATCGTCCCGCGTGCGAGCGACGGCTCGGCGAGGCCGGCTTGTTTCACGACCTCCTGGTACCAGCCGGGGAAATCGTCGTTCTGCGTTGGGAGCGCCATGTCCTGCGGGAGTTTATCGGTCGTCGACCGTGCCGTCGTTCCTGTTCCTCATGAGCGGGCGGCCGTGAACGAATGCCGCGATGAACAGCGTCATCGCGACGCCGCCCAAGATGACCGGCCCCAGGAAGTAGGGCAAGAACGGGCTCTCGCCGAGGATCCTCTTCCGCTCTGAGCGCAGACACGCATGAAGGTCCTTCTTGCGAACCTCGCCGGAGGTAACCCGCGGTTGGCAGATCTTGGAGGCTTTGTCGTCACGACGAGAGGCATCGACCAAGAGGAGAGTCCAGTACCAGACGCCGGACGCGACCGTAACGACCACGAAGGCGATAAAGAGGCGGCGTACCGTGGCGCGTCGCGCGGTAGCGTCCGGAGATTCCGCGCTCAATTCTTGCGGCCGATTCGCAAGATGGGCTGGGATTGGGGAGCCACACGCACAACGGTTGCGCCGCCGGCCGTGACGCCTTCGGCGCGCAATTCGGCGGCGAGCTTCTCGACCTCTTTCGCGATCTCTTCGACGATCTCGTCTTCAGGGACCGTGCGCACGACTTCGCCGCGCACGAAGATCTGGCCTTTCTCCTTGCCGGCGGCGACGCCGACGTCGGCCTCGCGCGCTTCGCCGGGGCCGTTGACGACGCACCCCATCACGGCAACGCGCATCGGGACGTCGACGTGCGCGAGGCGCTGCTCGACGGCAGACGCGAGCGCGAACACGTCGACCTCCGCGCGGCCGCACGACGGGCACGCGACAAGGTCGAAGCCTTTCGCTCGCAGGTTGAGCGACTCGAGGATCGCGATCCCTGCCTTCACTTCCTCGACCGGATCGGCCGTCAGCGAGACGCGGATCGTGTCGCCGATGCCCTCGGCGAGGAGCGTGCCGATGCCGACCGCGGATTTGATGATCCCCTTGGCAGGCGTGCCGGCCTCGGTCACGCCGAGGTGCAGCGGGTAGTCGCACAGCGCGGCGATCTTTCGGTAGGCCTCGATCATGGTCCAGGGATCCGTGTGCTTTACAGAGATCTTGATGTCGCGGAAGTCGGCGTTCTCGAGGAGTCTCACTTCGCGCATCGCTTGCTCGACGAGAGCCGCGACGGTCGGACCACCGTAACGCTCCATCACCTCTTGCTCGAGCGAGCCGGCGTTCGCGCCGACGCGGATCGGCACGCCACGCGCGGCCGCTTCCTTCGCGATCAACGCGACCTTGTCGTGCTTCTTGATGTTCCCCGGGTTGATGCGGATCCCCTGGCACCCGGCCTCGAGCGCGCTCAACGCGTACTTCCACTGGAAGTGGATGTCGGCGATGACCGGGATCGTCGAATGCGACGCGATCTGCGGGAGCGCCTGGACGTCGTCGGTGTCCGGCACCGCAACGCGGACGATGTCGCACCCGGACGCGGCGAGCGTCGCGATCTGCTGCAGCGTCGCGTTCACGTCCGCCGTCTTCGTGATGCACATCGACTGCACGCTGACCGGGGCGTCGCCGCCGACGGCGACGCTGCCCACACGGATCTGGCGCGAATGGCGGCGGTCGGTCATAACGAGGTCACTCTAGCCCGGGATCCCGGGCAAGGGATTCACGATGTCGCTGTACAGCAGTAAGACGAACAGCATGCCGAACACGGTCAGGACCATCGCGGTGATCGGGAGGAGCCGGCGCATGTCGACGTCGCGCCGCGCGATCTTCTCGTAACTCAAGACGGCGAGGTGACCGCCGTCGAGCGGCGGGAGCGGCAACAGGTTGACCACGCCGATGAAGACGTTGAAGACGGCGACCGTCAGGAAGAGTCCGACGAAATCTCCGGTGCGCGCCAGATCGCCGGCCTGTTTCCCGACGCCGACGATCGTCGTCGGATCCTCGGGTTTGCGCTCCTCCTGTCCCACCGCCACCTGGAACAGACGCTTCAGCGTCGACGGGGCGAACACGTTCTTGAACGCGACCAAGCTCTCCTTCATCAACGATCCGACCTGCGTGCCCGCCCGGCCGATCGACGCAGGGATGGAATGGTGAACGATCTCGACGCGCGGAGACACACCGAGGAAACCGATGTTCTGGCCGCGGGGGTTCTTCGGGTCGAGTGTGGCATTCAGCGTGATCCGCTTCCCATCGCGCACGACCACGAGCGGGATCGTCTCGCCCCCGTGTTTGTGGATGACCTCGACGAACGCGTCCCAGTCGCGAACGGTCGTGCCGGCGACCGCGACGACTCGGTCGCCGGCTTTCATGCCGGCCTTCTGCGCGGGGGTTTGCGGGCCCACCGACGAGCCGACCGACCCCATCGTCAGCGTGGGACGATCGGGATCCGGCTCGCCCGCGATCGAGAGGATCGCCGCGATGATGATCAGCGCGACGATGAAGTGCGTGATCGAACCGGCGGCCAGCACGATCGCGCGCTGCCAGGCCGGCTTCGCCTTGAACGTCCGCGTCTTGTCCTCCGGCTTGATCTCTTCGAGCGGATTCATGCCGGCGATACGCACGTAGCCGCCGAGCGGGAACGCCGACACGCCGTACTCGGTCTCGCCGCGCGTCGTGGACCACAGCTTCGGGCCGAATCCGATGAAGAAGCGCTCGACCTTGATCCCGAACGCTTTCGCCGTCGCGAAGTGGCCGAACTCGTGCAGCCCGATCGCGATGAGGACGAACGCGATGAATATGAAGATGCCGAGTCCCGTCACGCGCGCGCTCCGATCGCGGTGCGAGCTTCAGCGCGGGCCCATTCCTCCGCGGCGAGGACGTCCTCGAGTGCCGGCTCCGGCACTCCATCGTGGCGTTCGAGGACGGCTTCGATGACGGACGGGATGTCGCCGAACCGCAGCCGCTCGGACAAGAAGGCCTCGATCGCCTCCTCGTTGGCGGCGTTCAGGACGCACGGATACGTGCCTCCGCGGCGCGTCGCGGCGATCGCGATGCCCGGACAGGGGAACGTCTCGCCGTCGAGGGGCTCGAAGTCGAGGGATCCGATCCCTTGCCAGTCGATCGGCTCGGCGCCGTCCGGCAGGCGCTCGGGCCACGCAAGAGCGATCTGCAGGGGCAAGCGCATGTCGGCACTGGCCGCCTGTGCGATGCATGAGCCGTCGAGGTACTCGACGATGCCGTGGATGGTCGATTGCGGATGAACGACGAGCTCGACGCGATCGATCGGGACGCGGAAGAGGTGGTGCGCCTCGATCGCCTCGAGACCTTTGTTCATGAGCGTGGCCGAGGCGACGGTGATCTTCCGGCCCATGCGCCAAGTCGGGTGAGCGAGGGCCTGCTCGACGGTGACGTCTTGAAGGTCGGCACGTGAGCGGCCGCGGAAAGGCCCGCCCGACGCGGTGAGGATCACGCGCCGGACGTCGACGAGCCGGTTGCCGGCGAGACACTGGAAGATCGCGGAGTGCTCGCTGTCGACGGGAAGCAAACGCTCCGGTGTGTCAAGCACGCGGCGCATCACAAGATCCCCACCGGCGATGAGGGACTCCTTGTTTGCCAGCGCGACCGTCTTGCCGGCGTCCAACGCGGTGAGGGTCGGCAGCAGTCCGGCGGAGCCGACGAGCGCGTTCACCACGACGTCGGCGTCGTCGTGTCCCGCGGCCTCGACGACGGCCTCCCGTCCCGTCCGGAACGAGGTCCCTTTCGGCGCATCGATCATTCCTTCGGCGAGGACGGCGAGCGCGGGCCGGAACTCGTCGACCTGGGCGGCGAAGAGCTCGGCGTTCGACCCGGCAACCAGGGCCGTGACCTCGAAGCGATCCGGATGTTTCCGCACAACATCGAGGGTCTGGGTGCCGATCGAGCCGGTAGAACCGAGGAGCGAGATCTGCTTCACGCCACCATCCTGCCATCCCAGGTGAGAGGGTGCTGAGGAACTCGTCAGTCCGAGACGTCGGCTGCCGCGCGGAGTTCTTGCAGCGCCCGCCGGTCCCTCTCCGCCTTCACGAGGTTCCCTTTCCCCTCGTGCGCTTCGATCGCTCTCTCCAGAGCGTCGGCAGCTTCGCCAAAACGTCCCGTCGCGCGGAGAACTTCGGCGAGCGCCTCCTGCGATATCGTCCGCAGCCCGATGTATTCCGTCGCCCAGGCGCGCGACACGGCGAGACGTGCCAACTCCTCGGCCTCTTCCGTCTGCCCGAGGCGCGCCAGCGCGATCGACTTCGCGGACGCCCACCGAAGCTTCGCATCGGCGTCGCTCTCATAGGCCTCGTCGGCGAGCGCCACGACCTCGAGCGCTTCTCGCTCGCGACCGGGGGTCTGGAGGATCACGAGTGCAAGGTCGGGCGCGACGCTGTCGAGATGCCCGCGGTCACCGATCCTTTGCAAGATCTCGACGGCCTCGCGCAGGTACGTCTCGGCACGTTCGAGGTTGCCCTCGAGGTCGGCAACCTCAGCTCCTTTGCGGAGATTGCCGGCGGCGAGATCCACATCTAAGCCAAGCTGTCGCGCTATCTCGATCCCCTCTTGCTCGAAATGCCGGGCACGGTCGAAGTCGCCGCGCATGGCGTACATGAGGCCGAGGTATCGCGCGGCCTTGGCTCGGAGCACGCGATCTCCCTCGCGCTCCCGAAGCATCGCCTCGAGCTGAGCGATGACGTCGCCTGAGGGGGTAAGGCCCTCCGCGAGCGCGAGGCAGATGAAATGCCTCGTCTGCGCTTCAAGTCGAGGGGCATTCGCTCGACTGGCGTGGGCTCCCGCCCGCCGATACAAATCGATCGCGGCAGCGACCTCGCCCAGCCAGAACCGAAGATCCCCGATGAAGTTGAAACCAATCGCCAAGCCTTCATCGTCTCCGGCCATTTCGAATACCTCCACAGCTTGAGCGCCGAGGACGAGAGCATCTGCATGGTCCAGATCCATGGAAACGTGCATCCGCAGCCAATGAATCCGCACCTGGGCCCGCCATTCGATGACGGTCGCTCCGTCGCGACGGGCATCCTGGAGGGTTCGCTTAAGGACCGCGTCTGCTTCTCGCCATCGACCCCCGCTGGTTAGGGCTTCCACATAATCGAGCAGGAGCGTCAGACGATCCGCGTCGTCGGCCGGCGTCAGCTCGGCTGCGCGCGACAAGAGGTTGATCGCGGCCGGCATGTCGCCTCTGTCCTCACTCCGGCGTCCTGCTCGAGCGAATCTTTCCGCGGCTCCGAGCGCCATTCCCGGGATGCGTTCGTCGCGCGGAGCGACCTCGCTGAGATAGCGGTGCGCGCGTTCGAGATGGAACCCAATGATCTCGTCGAACTCCGCGCTTCGTTCGGCGGCGCGTTCCGCCACCCATCGCGCCATGCGTTCGTGCATATCCGCGCGCACTCTCTTGGGCAAGGCCTCGTACGCGACATCCCGGATGAGCAGATGGCCGAAACGGAAGGCGTCCTCACTGAAGAACGTCGACGGGTCCGGACGGATGAGATCCTTGCGAGCGAGAGCCTGCAATCGTCGACCGACCTCGGCCGGCGTCGCGTCGTCGACGAGGGCGCTCACACCGCCCCACCAGAAGACCTCGCCGATGACCGCGGCGCATTGCAAGACATTCAGCTCCTCGGGTTGAAGCCGGTCGAGCCGCGCGGCGATCACCGCCTGAACGGTTTCGGGAGCCGCGACGTCCGACACGTCTCCGGTCACCACCCACCGCGACCCATCGCGCGTCAACACTCCGTCGTCGACGAGCATCCGCAGCATCTCCTCGACGAAGAGAGGGTTTCCGGCTGCGGACCGGATGATCGTCTTCGCGACGTCCTGCGAGGAGTCGGCGTCGCCCAAGAAACTCGCGACGAGTGCCTCGCTACTGGCCGCGTCGATGGGCTGCAGGCGGACTGTCGCCCCCACCTCCGTCCAATCCGGGTGATCTTCGAGGAGTTGCGGGCGCGCCAGGCACACGATGAGGAGTGCGCGACCTCCCACGAAGCTCGCGATGTACTGGAGAAGATCGAGGAACGTCTCCTCGCCCCATTGGATGTCGTCGAAGATGACGACGACCGGTGCGGAGGCCGCGAGGTTCTCGAGCAACCGCCGGACCGCGAGAAACGTCTCCTGGATCGATCCCGCCGCTTCGTCGGCTCCGAGAAGAGCGGCGAGGCGATCGGCCAATCCGGGCTCGCCGGAGGGAAGCAGCGCCGCCACCTTGGTGCGCGCGACGTCCGGTGGATCGTCCGATCCGATGCCGGCGGCGTCTTGGATGACTTCTGTCAGTGGGTAGAACGTGATGCCTTCACCGTAGGGCAAGCAGCGCCCGCGGAAGACGCGCGCGCGATTTTCGACGAGTTTCTGTAGCTCGTGGGCAAGCCGCGACTTGCCGATCCCTGCGTCGCCGACCAGGGTCACGATCGTGCACGCTCCGCCACCCGCGACGGCATCGAAGGCCTCGAGCAGAGCGCCGAGCTCCGCGTCGCGACCGACGAGCGGAACATCGAACCTCCGCGGGAGCATCTGGCCCGCTGCCTCGACGACGACCAGCCGATACGCGGTCAGCGGCTCGGTCTTTCCCTTCACCGGCAACGGGAGGAGCTCCTCGGCGATCACCGCGGCCCGGACCAGGCGATACGTCGTCTCGCCGAGAAGCACCTCGCCCGGCTCGGCCGCCTGTTCGAGGCGCGCCGCCACGTTGATTGCGTCGCCGGAGGCGAAAGTGCCCTGCGCCGTGGGATCGCCGGCCATGACTTCACCGGTGTTCACGCCGATCCGAACCTGGATGCGGACGCCGAAATCGCGATCGAATCTCTCGTTCGCGGACGAGAGCGCGCCCTGCATATCGGCCGCGGCGCGGACCGCGCGAAGCGCGTCGTCTTCGTGAACCTTCGGCACGCCGAAGACCGCCATGACCGCGTCGCCGATGAACTTCTCGACCGTCCCGCCGTGTCGTTCGATGACGGAGCGCATGTCCGCGAAGTATTGCTGGATGACTTCCCGCAAGGACTCGGGATCAAGCTGCTCGCCCAGCGCCGTGGATCCGGTGACGTCGCAAAAGAGCGCCGTGACGGTCTTGCGTGCTGTTGCTCCGGTCGAAGCCACCGGTCGAGTCTACGAGGCGGAGAGGGCCTCCGTCAGAGAACCACGATCCGGTAGAGCCAGTACGCGGCCGGCGCGACGAACAGCAGCGCGTCGACGCGGTCCAGCGCGCCGCCGTGTCCGGGGAAGATCGTCCCCATGTCCTTCACGTCGAGGTCGCGCTTGACCATCGACTCGGCGAGGTCGCCGAGCGGAGAGAGCAAGGCGGATGCCGCCGCCAGCAGCGCGGACGATCCGAGGTCCAGCGGACCGAGATGCGGCCCGATGATCAGCGCCATGAAGAACACGAAGATCGTGGCGCCGGCGGCGCCCTCCCACGTCTTCGACGGACTCACGTCCGGCGCGATCTTGTGCTTGCCGAAGAACGATCCCGACGCGTACGCCCCGATGTCGTAGAAAGCGACCGCGCCGATGAAGGCGATGGTCAGCTCGATCCCGTCGGGCAATGAACGCATCAGGATCGCGTGCGCGCCGAGCATCGGCACGTAGACCACGCCGAAGACGGTCGCGGCGATGCTCACCGCCACGCGATCGCGGTTCTGCTCGACGAAGAACCACAGGAACGCGCCGATCAGCGTCAGCATGACGCCGAACGACAGCGCCTGCGGGCCGCGCCAGTAGGCGCCGGCCAGAACGACGGCGCCGCCGGCGAGGCCGATCGGCGTCGCCGGCCGGTACCCGCTTTTCGCCAGCACGGAGTACAGCTCGTATTGCGCGAGCAAAAGAACGACGGCGACGAGAACGAACCACGCGGCGGGGCGCCAGAAGAGCGTTGCGAAGACCAGCCCTGCGAGGATCAGCCCGACGGCGATCGCGGCGGGCAGGTTGCGCCCCGCTCCCTTGCTCGCGCTTTCTGCCGGCTCCTCCTGCGGAGCGTCGTCCATCGGCAGCGGCTGCATGGCCCGAGCTCGCGGAGGCGGGCTCAGACCTCCTTCAGCTCGTGCTCTTTGCGCTCGACCATCTGGTCGATCTCAGCGACGTACTTATCCGTGAGCTTCTGCAACTCTTTCTCCGCCCGGTGTCCGTCGTCTTCCGAAACCTTGCCGGCCTTGATGTCCTTCTCGATCTCGTCCTTCGTATGGCGGCGGATGTTGCGCACCGACACGCGGGCTTCCTCCGCGCGCTCGCGCACGACCTTGATGAGCTCCTTGCGGCGCTCCTCGGTCAGCGGCGGGAAGTTCAGCCGGATCACCGTGCCGTCGTTCGAGGGGTTGAGACCGAGGTCGCTCGTCATGATCGCTTTCTCGATCGAGGACATCGCGTTGCGGTCGTACGGATGGATGACCAGCAAGCGCGGCTCGGGCACGGAGAAGGACGCCAGCTGTTGTAGCGGCGTCTGGGAACCGTAATAGTCGACGGTCAGGCGCTGCAGCAGCTGCGGCGAGGCCCGGCCGGTCCGCACGCCGCCGAACTCTTCGCGCGCGACCTCGATCGCCTTCTGCATCTTCAGATCCGACTGCTTCATGGCCTCGTCGATCATGGCCTCTCCTCCCCCACCGGCGCGGCGCGTTAGCCGTGCACGACGGTCCCGATGGGTTCGCCCTCGAGCGCGCGTCGGATGTTCCCCGGCACCTGCAGGTTGAACACGATGATCGGGAGCTTGTTCTCCATGCACAGCGAGATCGCGGTCGCGTCCATCACACCGAGACCGCGCTGCAGCACGTCGAGATAGGTCAGTTGCTCGAACTTCGTTGCGTCGGGGTTCGTGCGCGGGTCGGCGTCGTACACACCGTCGACCTTCGTGGCCTTGAGGATCGCGTCGGCGCCGACCTCGAGCGCGCGCTGCGCGGCCGTCGTGTCGGTCGAGAAGTACGGCGTCCCCATGCCGGCCGCGAAGATGACGATGCGGCCCTTCTCGAGGTGCCGCACCGCGCGGCGCGGGATGTATGGCTCGGCCACTTGGGTCATCTGGATCGCGCTCTGCACGCGCGTCGGGACGTCGCGGTTCTCGAGCGCGTCCTGTAGCGCGAGGGCGTTGATGATCGTGGCCAGCATGCCCATGTAGTCGGCGCGGGCGCGGTCCATGCCCTGCGCCTGCGCCGAGGTGCCGCGGAAGATGTTCCCGCCGCCGACGACGACCGCGACCTGCATCCCGAGCTCGCGGACGACCTCTTGCAGTTGGTCGGCGAGCGAGTTGACGATGCGGGGGTCGATGCCGAACCCGGCCTCGGAATCAGCGAACGCCTCACCCGAGAGCTTCAGCAGAACCCGGTTGTAGGCGCCCTTTCCCATCTACTCGCCTCCGACTCGGAATCGTGCGAAGCGGCGGATGCGGACGGGCTCGCCGACGTCGGCCGTCGTCTTATCGAGCATGTCCTGGATCGTTTCCTTGCCCTTGTCGTCGCGGATATGGATCTGCTCGAGGAGCACGCGTTCCTGGAACCAGTCCTTCAGTCGTCCTTCCACGATCTTCTCGACCACGTGGTCGGGCTTGCCCTTCGCCTGCTCGCTCGCGATCGAGCGTTCGCGCGCGATCACGTCTTCCGGAACGTCCTCGCGGGACAGGTAGTCGGGACGTGTCGCGGCGATATGCAGCGCGATGTCCTTCGCGAGCTTGCGGAACCCGTCGGTCTTGGCCACGAAGTCGGTCGAGCAGTTCAGCTCGACCAGCACGCCGACCTTGGGCGGCATGCCGGGGTCGGGCGTGTGCAAGTAGGCCTCGACCACGCCCTCGTCGGCGCTCCGCTCCGACAATTTCTGTGACTTCGCGAGTCCCTTGAGGCGGAGGACCTCCTTGGCCTTCTCGAGATCGCCGTCGGCTTCTTGCAGTGCCGCCTTGCAGTCCATCATCCCCGCGCCTGTCGCGTCGCGCAGGGCCTTGACGTCGGATGCCTTTATCTCCGCCATGGTTTCCTCAGCGCAGCATGCCGCGCTTGCGCTCCTCTTCTTCGATCTCCTTGCGGCGCTTCTCCTCTTCCTCTTCGGCGAGGAGCTGGAGCTCCCACTCGGCGAGTGGCTCCGCTTCCGGTGCCAGCTCCGGCTCCGGGGGGGCCTCGACGCCGGCGTCGGGCGCGCGCGAGCCGAGGCCTTCCAGCACAGCGTCGGACACGATCCGCGTCAGGAGCGCGATCGCACGGATGGCGTCGTCGTTGCCCGGCAGCGGGTAGTCGACCTCGTCGGGATCGCAGTTCGTGTCGAGCGGCGCGATCACCGGGATGTTGAGCTTTCGCGCCTCCTGCACCGCGATGTGCTCCTTGCGCGTGTCGACGATCCAGACCGCGCTCGGAAGCTTCGTCATCTCGCGGATGCCGGAGAGGTTCTTCTCGAGCCGCTCGCGTTCCGCGCGCAGCTTCAAGACTTCCTTCTTCGGCAGCACGTCGAACGCGCCCGTCGCCTCCATCGCTTCGAGCTCCCGCAGTCGCGAAAGACGCTTGGAGATCGTCTGGAAGTTCGTGAGCATCCCGCCGAGCCAGCGTTGGTTCACGTGCGGCATGCCACAGCGCTTCGCTTCGTCGTCGACGATCTGCTGCGCCTGCTTCTTCGTGCCGACGAACAGGATCGTCCCGCCGCGCGAGACGGTTTCGCGGATGAAGCTGTACGCGCGCTCGATCCCGTCGACGGTCTTCTCGAGATCGATGATGTAGATCCCGTTGCGCTCGCCGAAGATGAAGCGGCGCATCTTGGGGTTCCAACGGCGGGTCTGGTGTCCGAAATGGACGCCCGCTTCGAGCAACTGCTTCATGGTGATGGCCATGCAACTCCCTCCGGTTTTCGCCTCCGCCCGACCCTGTGCCCCGCCACGTTTCCGGAGCTGCTCGGTCCGTTACCCCAGGCGCCTTTCGGCTGCTGGAGACCGGGGGACCGATCGACGGGCGTGTGTATTACTCGCAGGTACGCGAGCCCGAGGATGGTAGCAGAGCCGCGGAAGGAGCCTCAACGACCTCGCGCGCGACGCCGCCGTACGGGCGGAGGGGCCGGGACCTCGTCTTTCGCCGGGCGAGGGCGGCGCGTGCGGCGTTGCCGGCCTGTGGCCGGGGCCTCGCCGTCGAGGATCACCTGCCTCCGTGCGAACGCGAGCAGGAACCACGTCGTGAGGAGCGCGGAGAGGAACGCGTAGAGCGTGAGCGGCAGCGCTCGCGGGATCCCGGACTCTCCGCTCGACGCGAGGCGGTAGAGGCCGTTCGACGCGAAACCGTACAGAAGCACCAATACGATGTGGCCGAGCGGCCGGTGCCGGACACGGCGGACCCCCGCGCGTAACGCCGTGCCGGCAGGCGCTTCGTCCGCTGCGGCTGCGATGAACGCGCCGATCAAGATCAACACACCGAATAACAGGGCCGTTCCGATCGCGCCGTCGTCCCGCGTCGATGTGAGGTCGGCGCTGAGCGACAGCGACACGCCGAACGCGCCGAACGAGAGCAGCTCGAGGAACGCGAGCGTCGACAGACGCCGTTGCACGAACGTCACCGCGTCGCCGAGCGACGCCGCGGCGTCCCGCGCGCGCTGCACCGCGAGACGCACCAGGATCCCGAACACGAGGACGCGGATCGCGAGCGCCACCGTGCGCAGCACCCAGGTCGCGAGCGCGCCGCGCGATCCCAGGTCGATCAGAACGACGTCCTGGAACGCATCGATCGGCGGCAGCGAGATCAGGGGCAGGATCACCTCGGTGCGGCCGGGCGCTCCGAGAGCGAAGGCGAGCAGCATCAGCCCGATAAGGATGAAGGGCGGCAGCAGCAGCAGGACGGGATCGCCGGCGAGCGCGGTCGCCGACCAGCCGAGGACGTTGCCGAGCCGCCACGGCGGCGTCGCCTTGCGCCGGCGGATACGGATGACGATGTCGCGGCCGCCGGCGTCGGCGCCCGCAAGATCATTGCCCGGAGGTGGTGTGGTGTCGGCCGTACCCGTCACCTTATCCATCGTCCACGGGCGCGAGCCGGATCGCTTGTGAGAGATCGCGGCGCAGACCCTCGATCAGGTACGGCTCGGGATCTAAGTACGCGTCGCCGAACCGCATCCCGAAGTGCAGATGCGGTTGCGTGGCACCGGCGTGCCCGGGGCCGCTCATCGCGATGCGCTGTCCTCGCGCCACCACGTCGCCTCGGCGGACAAGGATGGTGGAGAGGTACGAGTAGGTCGTGCGGATCCCGTCGGCGTGGTCGATCGACACGAACAGCTCACCGGCGACGGAGCCCGCGAAGGCGACGACGCCATCGTTCGACGCGACCACGGGCGTCCCGATCGGAACAGCCATGTCGAGACCGCGATGTCCGGCCGCGTACGGCGTCGGCGGTCGCTCGAAATGCCGGATGATCGGGCCGTGCACCGGCCGCACGTAGGCGG
>JBASRP010000447.1:0-20636 GCA_049273905.1 Actinomycetota bacterium | reverse complement strand
CAGGTCGCCGGCTGACCGACGCCCTGCGCGGCGGTCGTCGCGCGGTAGTGGTTGTCGCTGCCGCCCGTCGCCGGCATGCGTCCCTGCGAGAGGAACTCCGTCTCCCAGTAGGGGAGCGACTTGTAGTTGTCCGACACCGATGGCTCCGGTGGGATGTTGTCGACGAGCTCGGGCGCGATGTGGCGGTACACCCAGCCGATGTTCCAGACCTCGATCGAGTCGGGGACGACGGCGGGCGAGTACCCCCACCCGTTCGCGTAGAACGGATGGTTGAGGATGAAGGTGCCGCCGCGCGCGTGGACCTCGTCGCGCAGCGCGATCGCGCCGGCGTCGGTCGAGGTATCGAACGCGAGGACCTCGCTGATCCCGAGGCAACCCGCGTGGCCCTTGCTGAGGCTGTGCTCGTATCCCTCGATCAGCGTCAGCTTGTTCGACATATAGCCGCGATCGGTGAGCGCGCGGACGTCGTTGTGATCGGTGATCGCGAGGAAATCGAGGCCGCGTAGCTCGGCGATCGCGATCTGTTCACCGGGTTTCCAGCCGAGCGTGTACGCCTCGTCGAGTCCGGTGTTGTCGTCCTTCGGCCCTCCCCAGACGTCGTGGGAGAACACGGTGTGGCAGTGGAGGTCGCCGACCAGCCACGTCCCCTCGCCCGCGGGCTCGGTCGTATGGCCGATGCGGGGAAGGAGCGCGACGCCGGCACCCGCGAGGGCGGCATTGCGTAGGAAAGTGCGTCTCGAGAGTGCGGAGTTCATTGCTCTTGGGATTCTGCGAGAGGGAGCGGAGTCCTGCTCCGGCTCAGCGGGCGGCAGAGGCGCAGGAGGCGCAGATCCCGAAGATCTCGGCGCGATGCGAACGCACGGTGAATCTTTGCTTACGCGCGACCTTGCGGGCCCACGAGCCGATGTCGCATTCGGGGATCTCGGTGACCTTGCCGCAGGACTCGCAGAGCAAGTGATGGTGGTGCTCGGTCGAGCAGAGGCGGTACCGCGCCTGTGTGGGATCCTCGCGGATGACGTCGATCGCGCCCTCGTCGGCGAGCTTGTGCAGCGTCCGGTAGACGGTCGCCAAGCCCGTCTTGCTGCCCTGTTCGCGCAACCGGAGGTGTAACTCTTGCGCGGCGAAAGCCTCGCCGGTTCGCAAGGCTTCGAGAACCTCCGCACGCTGACGCGTCTTCACGAGTCCATCACCGCCGATCGGCGGACACCGACGATTGTTCGCGCCCGGAGCACGACGTCCGATGCCACGAACGACGCCGCGAGGATCAGCACGATCGTCCCGCTCGCCGCGGTGTCCGCCGCGTTCGAGACGACGAGACCCGTGAAGGCGGCGCCGGCGCCGATCACCGAGGACGTGATCAAGACGCGTCGGAACCCGGTGACGATGTTCCGCGCCACCCCCACCGGGAGGACCATCAGCGCCGCGACGAGCAAGATGCCGACCACCTGCATGCCGACCGCGACCGCCGTCGCCGCGAGGATCATCACGACGGCATTGAGCGCGGTGACGCGGACGCCCGCGACGATGGCTGCTTCCTCGTCGATGGCGATCGCGAGCAGGCCGCGGTAGAGGCCGACGATGACGATCACGACGGCCGCGCCCAGGGCGCCGATCGTGATCAGCTCGCCGTTGGTGACGGTGAGGACCTGGCCGAACAAGAAACCGAACAGGCGAACGTTGAACGATCCCGTGCGGCTGGCAACGACCACGGCGACCGCGATCGACGCGTAGAAAAACAGGGCAAGGATGAGGTCCCCCTCCTCGGCGGTTCGACGGCGCAGCCGGTCGATCCCGAGGGCGCCCGCGATCGACGCGACGATCGCTGCGGCGAGGGGGGACAAGCCGATCCACAATCCGATCGCGACACCTGCGAACGCGATGTGCCCGACGCCGTCACCGATGAGCGACAAACGCTTCTGCACGACGAAAGACCCGATCGCCGGCGCGGCGGCTCCGACGACGACTGCGGCGAGGATCGCCGGCCAGAACACCCGGAGAAAGGTCACGCCGGGTGGTCCTCCACGAACATCCCGACCTGAGCGCGTGCCTGTTCCAATGAGATCTCGTCGAGATGTCCTTGGTGCAGCGCCAGCACGCGACGAACGTCGCGACCAATCGCTCCGAGGTCGTGTGCGACGACAACGATCGTCACGCCGCTCCTATGGAGCTCCTTCAGGGTGCGCGCGAACTGGACCTGTGACGCGCGATCGACTCCGGCGGTGGGTTCATCGAGGATCAGCAGCTGCGGGTCGTTCGCGAGAGCGCGAGCGATCAGCACGCGCTGCTGCTGACCGCCGGAGAGCTGGCCGACCCTTTTCCGACGCGATCCGCTGAGTCCCACGCGCTCGAGGGCGGTGACCGCGGCGTCGCGGTCCGCGCGATCGTACCCGCCGAGCATCCCGCGTCCGGCGCGCCCGGCGAGAACGACCTCGCCGACGGTTGCGGGGACGCGAGCCGAGATGGCGGCGCGTTGCGGGACGTACCCGACGTGCCCGCGCGCGCGTGGGTCCGTCGGTGGGAGTCCGAACAACGCGACGGTGCCGGTCGACGGCGCGAGGAGACCGAGCGCGACCTTGAGGAGGGTGGACTTCCCGGAGCCGTTCGCCCCGAGCAGCACGAGGTAATCGTGCGGCTCGATGCGGATCGAGACGTTGTGGAGGACTCGCTCGCTCTCGTACGAGAACGAGACGCTACGGAGCTCGACCGGCGCCGAGGTCACGTCTTGCAATCAAGAGCCTCCTTGAGATTCCTCAGATTAGACCTCATGACGGAGAAGTAGTCGGCGCCCGCTCCGCTCTCGTCCGGCGTCAGACCTTCGATCGGATCGAGCACCAGCGTCTTCGCTCCCACGATCCGCGCGACGGCCTGGGAGACCCGGGGGCTGACGAGCGTCTCGAAGAAGATCGTGGTGGCGTGGCCCGCTTTCGCCTGAGCCGCGATCTGCTGCAACCGCGACGCGGACGGCTCGGCTTCGGGACTGATGCCGGTGATCGGGATCTGGTTGAGACCGTACGCATCGGCCAGGTACGCGAACGCGGCGTGTGACGTGAAGATCTCCTTGCGAGCGCAGGAGGCCAGCCCGGTCTTGAACTCCTGGTCCAAGGTCGTAAGCTCGCTCTTCAGTGAGGTCGCGTTGTTGCGGATCTCCGTCGCGTTCGACGGGAGTTCCTTCGCGATGGCGTCGGCGATGCCGTCGACGAGATTCTGCATCAAAGCAGGCGAAAGCCAGACGTGAGGATCGACGCTGATCTCCTCTTCTTCTCCAGGAGGCGGGGCCTTCAGCGCCAGCCCGGCGAGCAGATCGACGGCCCTGGTCGGATCCGGTGTGTTCTTGAGGGCGTCGTCGACGGCGGGCTGGAAGCCCTTGTCGAAATACAGCACGAGATCGGCGCTCCGCAACGACGTGACGTCGCTCGGCTTCAGTTCCAGATCGTGTGGCTCCGCGCCGGGCGGTGTGAGATTCGTGACGTCGACGAAGGTGCCGCCGATGCGCTTGGCTGCGAACTCGATCGGATAGAACGCGGTGACGACGTCAAGCTTGTTCGAGAGGGTCTTCGGGGTGTCGTTTCCACACGCCACGCCCGCGCTGACGGCGATGACCAGCGCCGCCAGCGATCGAGCGATCCTCCATCTCCCTCTCATGGCTCCTCCTCCCGCCTAGGAGGGTGGACCATATTTGAGAATGAGAATGAGTGTCAATCTCGCCAGGATCGCGGGAACAAGCCAAGCGGGCGGAGGGAAAGGCGTCGCTGCCGGCCGGAGGAGGGCGCCTGCCGGCCGGCAGCTTGCCGCTTAGCTCGCGATCGAGGGGGTAGCCGCGAGTGGGATCTCTGCGCGCATGATGCCGGGCTCGTCGACGGCCAGACGCGCCCCCAACCGGCGCATGATGTGCAGCATTGGGTAGTTGTCGACGCTCACGTAGGCCCGGAAGTTCTTCACGCCGTTCGTCCGCGCGGCAGCGCTGATCACCTCGAGCAGCGTCGAGCCGACTCCGCGGTTCTGGTACGCGTCGATGACGGTGACCGCGGGCTCTGCCGTGTCGGGCTCGTCGCGCAACCGCACGTAGCGCGCGACGCCGATGCCGGGATGGTCCGGCTCGTCGAGCGTCATCGCGACCCAGGCTTCGTGGTCGACGTGGTCGACCTCGGTCAGGCGCGCGAGAAGCGTCGGCGTCAGGCGCGTCACACCGCCGAGGAAGCGCATGAACCTCGAACGATCGGAGAGGCGGTCGAATCCGTCGGCGATCCCCGCCTTGTCCTCGCGGCGGATCGGCCGCATGACGACGCGCGTTCCATCCAACAGCGTCACGTCGATCCGATGCGCGTCGAAAGGATCGACGGGCCGGGGGAGCACGCTCGCCATCGCGCTCACTCCTCGGTGCGCATGATCAGGCAAGTAGACGTCGCATGCGCGAGCAGTTTCCCGTTCGCGTCCTCGAGGCGCGCCTCCGCCGTCGCCGTCCGCCGGCCGACGTGGACCACGTCGCCGATCGCGCGCACCGGTCCTGTGTCGCGCGTCATCGGCCGGATGTAGTTCACCTTGATCTCGAGCGTGGTGTAGCCCTCGCCCGGCCCGAGCGTCGCGTGCACCGCAACACCCATAGCGGAGTCGAGTAGCGTCGCGGCGAGGCCGCCGTGCACGACACCGATCGGGTTGTAGTGCTCCTCGCCGGGCGTGACCTCGAACACGGCGTGACCGTCCGAGGCCTCGGTGACGCGGAAGCCCATCAGCCGTGAGATCGGGGGAGCGGGCACCTCGCCCGCGGCGATCTTGCGGAGGTAATCGATGCCCCGCATCCCGCGCCCGGCGATCGCGTGGGGGACGGGGTCCTCCCATGTGACGACCTTGGTGCGGGCCGGGTTGCTGCCGTTCTGATGGGTCGCCTGGGTCTCCAGAGTCGCGCTCACCGCTGCCTCCCCGCGAGTCGGTTGCATGACGCAACGACGCTAGCAGGGATAGTTGCGTCATGCAACTCACGGGCGTAAACTCCCCTCTGAGATGCGCCTCAAGAGCTTCGCAGACATGAACTGCTCGATCGCCAGGACGATCGAGGTCAT
The DNA here is from genome assembly GCA_049273905.1 of Actinomycetota bacterium. Taxonomy (GTDB): domain Bacteria; phylum Actinomycetota; class AC-67; order AC-67; family AC-67; genus JBASRP01. The sequence goes on along the minus strand of JBASRP010000447.1, from coordinate 15,579 downwards.
CGGCGAGCGGTGGACCCTGCTGGTCGTGCGCGAGGTCTTCCTCGGGACCCGGCGCTTCGAGGATTTCCGGCGCCGGCTGGGGATCGCTCGCAACATCCTCGCCGACCGCCTCGACGGCCTGGTCGAGGCCGGCATCCTCGAGCGGCGGCTCTATCAGGAGCGGCCCGAGCGTTACGAGTACCGACTGACCGAGAAGGGCCGCGATTTCTACCCCGTGATCATGGCGATCAAGAAGTGGGGCGATACCTGGGAGGTCGGCGAAGCCGGCCCGCCCATCTACACGCGCCATTCCTGCGGCGAGATCATCGACCCCATCGCGGTCTGCCCTCACTGCCGTGAAGACGTCCACCCGCGCGAGATGCGCTGGGAGCCGGGCCCGGGCGCCACGCAGGACGAGATCGACGAATATCACCGGCGCGTCGCCCTCGCGGCCGAGCGCGTCGCCGCGCGCGCTGGTTAAACGTCGACTTATGCGGCGGCCAACAGCGCCTCGCATTCTTTGATGTATCGCGTGGCGTCGACGGATCGGTAGAAATCGAGGGCCCGCCGGAGTTGTTCGCGACCTGCATCGATCCGCCCCGTCTCGATCAGTTGCTTGCCGGCCTGCAGCCGGTCGTACATCTCCTCGGAAGGGACACCCATCTCGCCGCAGATGTCTGCCGCCGCGGCCGGGTCACCCGATGCGTACGCCACGGCGGCGAGGACCCAGGGATTCCCGTTTCCGGGTAGCGCATCGACGATCTCCCGACCGCGTCCGAGCGCCGTCGCCGTCCAGGCCAACTCGTGGGCACGCGCCATCCCGAATCCTGGGGCCATTGGACCTCCGAGGAAAGCGAGGAACTCGGAGACCATCGTCGACGCTCGCTCCGGGTCTCCCGCGTCGAGTACGACGTGCGCGGCGGTCGATAGCGTCGGGAGAAAAGCTTGCGGATCGGCTGCTTTGCGGCCCAGTTCGAGTCCCGGTTCCACATCGGCGAGGGCGCCCGCCAGATCGTCGCGTCCGAGACGGATGCGCGCTCGGTCGCAGTAAACCTGTGCCGCCAGATAGTGCGCACGGCCCGCCTCGACACCGGCGAGGAAGTCATCGGCGTCCCGGAGAGCGGCCTCCCAATCGCCGATCAGGTAGGAGGTCAAAACCCCACCGGCCATGATCCAGCGGATGAAGTTCACCTGCCCGAAGCGCTTCGCATCATCGAGTGCTTGTTGTCGGAGATCGATGAACTCGGTGAAACGCCCCGCCGACCACAGCGTGGAGGCGAGGTTGTTCTTCGCGCGGACGAGCTCGTACGGCGCGTTCGCGTCCTCCGCGACGCGGATCGCATCGGCCAATTCCTCGAACCCTTCGTCCTGGCCCCGGCCCAGGGCCTTCGCGATGCCGATGTTGTTGAGCGCGGCGGCCTTGACGTCCACGAGGTCAAGCTCCTCGGCCATCCGAAGTGCCTGTTCCCCGAACCGGATCGCCGGCTCGTGCTGGGCGGCGAGAGCCATCAACCGCGACGCAGCGACGATGGTGCGCGCCTTGATCGGCGACGGCGGTTGATCTTCGAGGAGCTGACGCGCTCGGTCTAGATGCGCGAAGGCGGCATCTCGCTCCCCGTTCAACCACAACCCGTCTGCGAGCCGCGTTTCGGCGAAAGCCGCCTCCTCGATCTTTCCGATCGCGAGGAACTCATCTCGAGCACTCTCGAGGACGGTCGGATCCGGTTCGCCCAGGAAAAAGTTGGCCGTCCCGAGGTGGAGGAGGAGGGAGGCACGTCGGGGATTGCCCGCCGGCAATTGAGCGATCGCGGCCCGGTCGTAGCGGGCGGCGGCCGCGAACGCGTTGAGCCGGAGGGCACGCTCGCCGGCATCCGCCAGGGCGGATGCCGCCCGACCGGAGAAGGCCGCGGGATCCAGACCCGCTGCCGAGCAGAGTTCCAACGCTTCCATGTAGTGATACGCGAGCATCTCGGAGTGGTCCTCCGGACGCCCGAGGTTTTCCATCCACTCGGCGGCGCGCCGGTGCTTTTCGGCGCGCTCGGCACGTGGGATCTGCCCATACGCGACGTCGCGGAACAGGACGTGCCGGAACGAGTACTCGACGTCTCCCGCCACCGATGATGCGCGCTCGCGCCGCACGAACTCCTTCCGCTCGAGCGCGTGCAGACGCCGTTCGATATCGGCCCGATCTTGTCCGTCCTGCGTCGTCAACGCGCCCAGCCAGAACGACTTCCCGATGACCGCGGCGTCTTGGATGAGCGCTTTTTCGGCCGGGTCGAGCAGGTCGAGGCGCGCTGCGATCATCCCTTGCACCGTCTCGGGCAGCTGTTCAAGGTGACCGCGCTCGCGCAGAACGCGCACGTATTCCTCGGCGTACAAGGGGTTGCCGCCGGCGCGGGCGAGCAGCTCGGTCTGCGCGTCGCCCATCAGCAACGACCGCTCCAAGAGCTCACGGATGAGCGTCGTCGTCTCGTCGTCCGACAGCGGCGAGAGCGAGATCGTGATCGCGTTTGGGTTCCGCCACCCCACCCCGGGCGGCGGGCCAAGAGCTCGGGCCGAGCCGAGCACACAACGAGGAGGGGGACACCCGTCGCCCAATCGACCAGATGATCGATGAAGTCGAGCAGATCGTCGTCTGCCCAGTGAAGATCCTCGAAGACGAGAACGAGCGGGCGCTCTTCGGCGAGCCCCTCCAAGAAACGCCGCCACGCGGTGAACGCCTCGTCGCGGCGATCGCCTCCGCCTTCCGCCCCGCCGGGTAGACCGACGAGAGTGCGCAGATGCGATTCGATCCATGGATCGTCGACCGCGGCGTGGAGCTTGCGCGCGGTCTCGGCTTCGTCGTCGTCCTCGAGGATCCCGGCTTGTGCCTTCACCATCTCGGCGAGGGCCCAGAACGTGACGCCGTCTCCGTACGGCAGGCAGCGGCCGTGGCGCCACGACGTGATATCGGTCTCCGTTTCGATGCGTCCGTAGAGCTCGAGGACGAGCCGGCTCTTTCCGATCCCCGGCACACCGATGAGGGTGACGAGCTGCGAGGACCTCTCCTGCCGGGCTCGGTCGAGCGATCCGGTGAGCAGATCCAGCTCTCGCTGCCGGCCGACCAGCGAAGCGCCTTGAACGTGCTCGACCGTCGCGCGGGCTCGCGCCGAGACGGCCTGCCACGCGGCGACCGGTTGCGCCTTCCCCTTCGCGACGACGGGCTCGGCCTCGATGTAATCGATGGCCTTCGACGTGGAGCGATACGTTTGTTCGCCGACCAAGATCCCGCCGATCGGCGCAGAAGACTGGAGGCGCGCCGCGGTATTGACCACGTCGCCGGCGGCCATCGTCTCTCCTTCGGTCGGATTGGCGTCCAGGGTGACCAAGGCTTCGCCTGTGTTGATGCCCACGCGGAGCTCGATCTGGTCATCCGCGGCCCAGTCCCGGATACGCAGGGCCGCTCGCACCGCTCGTTCCGGGTCGTCCTCGTGCCCCGCGGGCGCCCCGAAGATGGCCATCACAGCGTCGCCGATGAATTTCTCGACGGTCCCTCCGAAGCGCTCGATCTCCGCTTTCAGTCGCGCGTGATAGGGGTCGAGAAGAGCCGCAACGTCCTCGGGATCCATCTCCTCGGCGAGGGATGTGAACCCGGCGAGGTCGGCGAAGAGGACCGTGACAACCTTCCGTTCGCGGCGCGCCACGGGCACAGTCTAGGGAGTCGCCGGACGCGGCGGACACGGCGACCGGTTCGTTGCCAGGAATCGGGCCCATCCGCACCGAATCGTTAGCGCCATGCGCGCCAGGGCGTTGCTGACCATCCTTGCCGTTGCAGCGGCCATCGCCGTCGTCGGACCGGGCCACGCGTCGGTCCCGAGCCCCGAGGTCACCGGTCCGATCGGCGAGGCCGGGCTCCGCCACCACGCGCTGTTCGACAGCCCGTATGACCTGACACCGATCGGCTACCGGGACGACGAATACTTCGTGAGCGGCACGGCCCGGAACGACGACGGCGACGCGACCGCGCCCTACACGACTCGCATCATCGTCACGCGGCCGATCGAGGAGCGCAGGTTCAACGGCACCGTTCTTCTCGACTGGGTGAACGTGACGGCGCAGTTCGAGAACGCCGTGGATTCGGTCGAAGCGCGGGAAATGCTGCTGCGCGACGGTTATGCCTACGTCCACGCTAGCATCCAGGCGGCCGGCATCTGCTGCACGCCGCTCACGCCAAAGGTGTGGGACCCGGTTCGCTACAAGTCTCTCTCGCACCCAGGTGACGGGTACGCGAACGACATCCTGTCGCAGATCGCGCGCGCGGTCCGCGTCCCCAACGGCGACGATCCCTTCGCGGGGTTGTCCGTCGAGCGCATCCTCGCGGTGGGCCAGTCGCAGTCGGCGAGCAAGCTCTACGACTACGTGAACGATGTGCAGCCGGGCGCCAGCGTCATCGACGGCTTCCTCATCCACGGCGGCGGCAGCAAGACCTACCAGACGCCGCCGGCCGTGCCCGTTCTCCATCTGCTGAGCGACGCCGAGGCGTCGCCGACGGAGCCGAACACGACGGAGAACTACCGCCTGTGGGAGATCGCCGGCACGTCGCACTCCGATTTCTGGATCGGCTACTACCAGGTGTTCGGACAGGGGCCGCGCACGCTGGCGGACGCGGGGAAGCGTCCGGTGTCGGACCTCGAGGATCTGAACCGCACGGCGGGGATCTACGGCGAGCAGATCCACCCGCTCGAGCCGGCCTGCGTGCTCGCCGGCGGCACGATGCCGATGCACTACGCGGTGTCGACCGCGATCCACCGGTTGAACGACTGGGTTCGCACCGGCGTCGCGCCGCCGAACGGCCCGCGCTTCGCGTTCACGAACGGGAACCTCGCCTTGGACGAGCACCGCAACGCGCTGGGTGGGATCCGCCTGCCGCCGATCGACGTGCCCGTCGCGACCTACGTGTCCACGTTGTGTGGGCTCGGCGGCCTCACGATTCCGTTCACGGAGGTGCAACTGCGGCTGCTCTACCCGACGCACGCGGACTACTACGCGAAGATGAAGGCGGCCACAGAGGCGAGCCTGGCGGCCGGCTGGCTCCTGCCGGAGGACGCCGCCGATCTCTTGCGCCGGGCGTGCGCCGCGAAGAACCGCTGGGGCGACCTCAGCGGCGGCCCCTGCGCCTGACCAGTCTCTAGGCGCGCCGCGAGAACCCGGCGTGCGGGTTGTGGACCTCGACGGCGCCGGCTCCGAGCATCGTGGCTTTCGCCTGCATGGCCTCGAGGAGAGCGGCGCTCGGCTCGCCGTAGACCTGCATCGCTCGCATCGTGAGGAGACCGGCGAACCGCTTGAAGAGATCCGCCCCGGCGTGCATGTGGAACTCCATCGACGCTGAGTCCGGGTGGACCTGAACGACCGTGACCGCGGTGGCGTCGGCGTTGAAGAAGACGTCGTAGGAGATCACCCGCGGTTCGTTCGCCTCGACGAACGCGGCGAGCTCCTTGAACGCCGCCCTCACGTCCTCGAGCTTCCCCGGGTCGATCTCGGAGACGTCCACGAAGATCAACGGTTCGGTCATCGCATCCTCCGCGCGAACGTACACCGTTCCCGCAGGTACGCCAAAGAGCCGGCCCGGCTCCGCAGGCCCGACTTGACAGAACGTTTCGAATTTTCTAAAAGTTGGAATAGGAGGGACGTATGGACAGGGCGACGGCGATCTTCGTGGAGGGGATGGGTGCGGCAGCGGCCACCTCCGGCGTGTTGACCCAGCTCCAAGGACGGATCTTCGGTCTTCTTTACCTGCACCAGGGGAGCCTTTCCCTCGATGAGATCGTCGACGATCTCGGGCAGAGCAAGGGGAACGTCTCCATCAACATCCGCGGCTTGGTCGACTGGCATCTCGTACGACGGGTGTCCGTCCCGGGCTCGCGGAAAGACCACTACGAGGCCGCCAGCGACTTCTGGCGTGTCATGCAGGAGATCATGGAACGCCGCTTCCGCTGGAACATCCGCCAGGTGATCGCCGCCTGCGACGAGTCCGAACGCGCGACGTCGGACGGTTCTCGCCGCTCCCGCGCCGAGACGCGCGACCGCGCGTTCGTCGCCGAACGGCTGCGGGTCCTGCGCGCGTTCGGCACGGCCGTCGACGCCGGGATCGGCGCGTTCGCCCAAGGCAACGCGATCACTCCCGACACGATGCGCGTCATACCGATCCGAGGGGGGCGCGGGAAGGAGAAGGCGTGATGTTGCTCGACGAGATCCAGCCCGTCTGGCACTTCGGGAATCGTCATTCCCTCGTGATCGACGCGCCCGCCGACCGGGTCGCCGAGACGCTGGAGACCCTCCGCTTCGACGAGGACGCATCTCTGCTCGTGCGTTTCTTCTTCCGCGCGCGCGGGCTTTCGCTGCCGAACGGGCCCACGCCTAGGGGCGCGCTGACGGCGGAGGGGTTCACCGTCCTCGCCGAGCGTCCCGGCCGCGAGATCGTTTTCGGTGTCGCGGGCAAATTCTGGGCGCCGCGTGAGATGGCTCACCTCGAAGGCGTTCCCGACGCGCGCGCGTACAGGGAGTTCGCGCAGCCCGGGCAGGCCAAGGGCGCGATCGCCTTCGTGATCGAGCCGCTCTCCGGCGGCCGCACCGTGCTGCGGACCGAGACGCGCGTGACGTGCTCCGATCTCCGGGCCCGGCTGCTCTTCGGCGCCTACTGGACGCTGATACGGATCCCGAGCGGGCTCATCCGCCGCGACATGCTCCGTGCCATCGCCCGCCACGCCGAACGATCGGAGCGTGCTCAGGAGGTCCGGGCCGGATGAACGTTCCCTTCCTCTTGGCCGGCGTTCTCGCGCTGACCGCGGCGGCCGTTCACGGCATCGCCGGCGAAAGGATCGTCGTCACCAAGCTGCGCCGCGAGACGCTTCCGTCGAGTCCCTTCGGGGGCGCCTCGTTCACGATGGTGATGATCCGCGCGACGTGGCATATCACCACCATCGCGTTCCTCGTCACCGGGTCCGCTCTCGCCGCGTGCACGCCCGTTGCATCAAGTGGGGCCTGCGACGGCATCGGCCGGATCTCGTCGATCGCCTATGCAGGCTTCGCTCTGCTCACGATCGGGCTCGCGATGCCTCATCTGCGCAGAGCGCGCCTGCGGCATCCCGCCCCGCTGATCTTCCTTCTGGTTGCCGTGCTGAGCTGGTGGGGCTCGGTCCGATGACGATGACCGCGACCACAAAGAGCTCGACCACGTGGAACCTTGCGCGGTGGTTCCTGCTGATATTCGCGATCGTTCATCTGCCACTCGGCGTTGCCGGCCTGGTCGCCGACCGATCGTTCCCACTCGGGACGGGAGCCACGCGCGCCGGCGATCCCGGTCACGTCCTCGGTGTGTTCGAGACGAATGGCTGGCACTCGCTCGGAGCGTTGCTGCTCGGAGTCCTTGCCGCCGCCGCGCTCATCCGTCCGGGCCGCGAGCGCCCTATCGCCCTCGCGATCGGCGCGCTGCACGTGTGGCTCGTGCTGTCTCTCGTCCTGTGGGATCCGAGCAACTTCCTCATCGCCTCCAATGACGCCGATCAGATCGTTCATGCCTCGTCCGCCGTCGGCGGACTCGTCTCAGGGCTCTTAATGCGTCGGTGATACGTTGCGCGCCCGCCGGCCAGACGGAAGTCGGGGGACGTTTCGGACCATTGATGTGTAGTCCATACGCGCCTATACTGATGTTGTAATTCTCCTCTTTTTCCTCCGTTGCGGCTTCCGTCATCCGCCTGTCGCGGTGGGGTCTCCACCCTGAAAGAGGCGCCCACACGACCATCCCTTAACCGGAAGGCTTGGCATGGAATCCGCACTTGAACTACTTGACGGCATCGAAGAGGAAATGATGGCGCGGTCGTTCCTGTTCACCGATCCGATCTCGTATCGGGACGGAGTGGAAGCAACGACCGAGGCCGTCCGAGTGATGGTGACGCGCTCTCGTCTCGTCGCCCAGAGCGTGCCGGATCGCACGGAGGGAGCGTCATGAACGGACGCATACAGTCATCGAACGGGATCGCCGAGCGACCCAAGCCGGAGAAGATGGTGACGCTCGTGTGCAAGAACTGCCACATGGCTCTCTACATGGCGGAGAAGGCGCTGCAGATGCGAACGTGGCGGTGTCCGTCGTGCGGCACCATCACCACAACAGCAACTTTGTAAGAGCGGTCTTTCTCGCTATGTGGAGCTGAACGGATTCGAACCGTCGACCCCCTGCCTGCCGAGCAGGTGCTCTACCAACTGAGCTACAGCCCCAGGTCGAGGATTGATTCTATCAGCGCAGTTTGTGCCCCGAAGGTTGGGGTCTGACAGCAGGCTCATCGCGACAGCAGCTTGACGGTACATCATGTCCAGGCGCACGCTGCCGCCGTGGAAGTGCCCGAGATCAAGTACACGAAGCTCGGCGACTCTTTCATCGCCTACGCGGTGATCGGGGAAGGGCCGATTGATTGCCTCGCGATTCAGGGAATCGCGAGCCACGTCGATGTGGGCTTTGAGTACACCCCGGTGTCGAATTTCTACAACCGCATGGCGTCCTTCAGTCGGGTAATCAATTTCGACCGCCGGGGCGTAGGCGCTTCCGATCCGGTTCCCCTCGACGCTCTGCCGACCTGGGAGGACTGGACCGAGGACGTTACGGCGGTTCTGGACGCAGTGGGCTCGGAGCGAACCGCCATCATCGCTGGAACGGACGAGGGTCCAATGGCGATGCTCTTTGCCGCCACGTATCCCGAGAGAGTGTCCGCTCTTGTGCTCATCAACACCACCGCGCGACTCGTCGCCGCAGCCGACTACTCCGTCGGTTTGCCCCAAGAGCAAGCCGAGGCGCTCATCAACTTAGTCGCGGAGGGATGGGGGACCGAGGAATTGGGTGCGCTTTCCAACCCGAGCCTGGCCGAGGATCCCGAATATCTTCGCTGGGTTGCGAAGTTCATGCGCGCCGCAGCCACTCCGCGCGTCGCCGAATCGCAGCTTCGCTACTTTGCGGGCCTTGATGCGCGTGCCGTGCTGCCGCTCATCCGTGTGCCGACGTTGATCATGCACACGAACAACTTCATGTTTGTGCCCATCGATCAAGGCCGCTTCATCGCCGAGCAGATCGCCGGGGCTCGTTTCGTGGAGCTTCCCGGCGCCGACTGGGCGCCATTCATGGAGGCGGCATCGGCGAAGATCGTCCTCGACTATATCGAAGAGTTTTTGACGGGCGTCCGCCGTGCGCCCGAGCCGGATCGGGTTCTGGCAACGGTGATGTTCACTGACATCGTCGGTTCGACACAACGCGCGGCGGAGCTCGGGGATCAACGCTGGAAGGAGCTTCTCGATCGCCTGGACCGTGTGACGCGGGGCGAGGTCGAGAAATTCGGAGGACGTCTCATCAAGATGACCGGGGACGGCCACCTCGCCACCTTCGATGGGCCCGGTAAGGCGATCCGCTGCGCCCGCTCGCTGGTTGAATTGGCTCAAGCCATGGGCATCCAGATCAGAGCGGGCCTCCACACGGGTGAATGTGAGCTTCGTGGGACCGATGTGGGCGGGATCGCGGTCCATATCGGTGCCCGCGTCGCGTCCCTCGCAGGAGCCTCGGAGGTACTTGTCTCACGCACCGTCACCGACCTCGTCGCGGGGTCGGGCATCGAGTTCGACGACCGCGGTGCGCACGAGCTCAAGGGCGTGCCCGGCGAGTGGCGACTGTTCGCGGTGAGGGCATGAAAGCCATCGCGACCGCGATGTCCGACAGAAGTCAGTATCTAACTGGGCTCGCAGTCACTCGGAAAACGCGTTCGGCATAGCGTTACGGGCTCTTCCGCCTGCCGAGCAGGTGCTCTACCAACTGAGCTACAGCCCCAAGGTCGAGGTCCGATTCTATCGCGCGGTTCGCCGGCCGGGGTTTGACGCTCCGTCGTTCATGGGAGCACGCTGCCGCCGTGGAGATCCCCGCGCCGCCTGAGACCCATTACGCCAGAACATCCGATGGCGCGGTCGCGTATCAGGTGATCGGGGAGGGCCCGCTCGATCTGGTCTTCATCCCCGACTGGATGACGAACATCGCGGTGTGGTGGGAGCAGCCGCTCATCGAACGCTTCCTCAACAGGCTCGCGTCGTTCAGCCGGCTGATCGTGTTCGACAAGCGCGGCACCGGCGTCTCCGATCCCGTTCCGCTGGGAGCACTGCCGACGCTCGAGCAGTGGATGGACGACGTCCGTGTGGTGATGGACGCAGCCGGGTCGGAGCGGGCGGCGATCTTCGGCCACGGCACGCCCATGGCGCTCATGTTCGCGGCGGCGCATCCCGAGCGAACGACCGCGCTCGCGATCGCTGAGGGGTGGGCGCGCGCCATGCGAGCCGATGACTACCCGGCCGGACTTCCCCCAGAACAGATGGATCAGGCGGTCGCCTTCATCACCGAAGGGTGGGAACGGGAGGACTATCAGGGCTTGACGTTCGCGAGTCCGAACATGCCGCGCGATCGCGCCTTCCTTAAGTGGCTCGCGCGCTACCGCGTCCTAACGATGCCACCCGCGATCAACGCGCGTGTTTTCCGCTGGGGGTTCGACCTCGACGTGCGAAGCGTTCTCCCGACGATCAGAGTCCCGACGCTCGTCCTTCAGCGGACGGGCGACGTGTTCTTTCCCGCGGGTCATAGCCGCTACCTCGCCGAGAACATCCCGGGAGCCAAGTATGTGGAGCTTCCCGGCGACGACTACCACTGGTTCGTCGGCGATCAGGATTCGCTGATCGATGAGGTGCAAGCTTTCTTTACCGGGGTGCGCGGCACGGCCGACGTCGATCGCGTGCTCTCGACGGTGCTCTTCACCGACCTCGTCGCCTCAACCGAGCGCTCCGCCGAGCTCGGCGACCGACGTTGGCGGGAACTCCTCGACCGGCACGACGCCATCGTGCGCTCTCACGTCGAGTACTTCCGCGGCAGGTTGATCAAGACCACCGGTGACGGGGTGCTCGCCACGTTCGACGGCCCGGCGCGAGCGATCCGCTGCGCCGGTGCGATCGCAGCGGAGGTGAAAGGCCTCGGCGTCGAGGTTCGCTCGGGCTTGCATACCGGTGAGGTCGAGCTGCGCGGCGAGGACATCGGTGGTATCGCCGTCTCCCTCGCCGCTCGCGTCATGGCGCAGGCCGGGCCGAGCGAGATCCTCGTCTCCAGTACCGTCAAGGATCTCGTCGTCGGCTCAGGCATCGAGTTCGACGACCGGGGAGCGCATGCGCTCAAGGGCGTGCCCGGCGAGTGGCGGCTCTACGCAGCGCGGTTGTAGCCGGTGGCTCACTCGGCGGCGGTCGTCGCGATCAACCACTGCCCTTCGAGCCCCGATGCCCGGTGGACGCTGATCTCTTCGAAGTGGGGGTCGGCCGCGATCTCGAGGAATGACTTGCGAGACGGGTACTCGACCAGCGCGACGATCTGAAAGTCCTCGCCGCCCTCGCCGATCACCTGAGAATCGACGCGGCCCGACCAGATCAGGCGGCCGCCCTTCGACATCACGAAGGCGATCATGGGCGTTGCGTATTGCCGGTACGCCTCCTCGCCGGAGAGACCCTCGTTGGGTGCGTCCGCGGCCGGCTTGAAGCGCAGGAGGTTGACCATCACGACGGGCTGATCGGCCGGGCCTGCGAGCAGTTCCTGCGCCTGTTTCTCGGTCGGATACAGCGCCACGGTCGTCGTCACGGCGGACCTCCTTGGGTTGATGACGCCACGACGTTATCCGGTCGCGGTCCCACGACGTCTACCATCTGCACGATGCCCGAACCCGGTCACGGCTCTTTCGACATCGCCGACTTCGCCGCCGAGCTCGACGGCGAGCAGAACCGCAACGTCGGCACGACGCTCTTGTTCGAGAACGAGCGGGTGCGCGTCTGGGAGATCAGGCTCGCGCCCGGCGAGCGCGCGCCGTTCCACTGGCACACGACGCCGTACTTCTTCGTGTGCGTCGAGGCCGGGCGGGCGCGGACCCGCTTCCCGAACGGCTTCTACATCGACGACGACAACGAGGTGGGGGACACCGTCTTCCTGGACACCGAGCCCGGTGAGGCCCACGTGCACGACCTCGAGAACGTCGGGTCGACGACGCTGCGGTTCACGACGGTCGAGCTTCTCTAGAGATCGCGGAACAAGACCGACCGGAACAGCTCCATCTCGGCGTCGAGCGCGCGATCGGCGGTGCCGCCTCCGGCTTCGATCATGATGCGCTTCGTCTGCTCGAGGACCGTCCGTCCTTGCTGCGCGATCTCGCGTGCCAGCGCCTGCGCCCGCGCCAGCGAGTCCGCCTGCACCTCCCGCACGATCCCGAGCGCGAGCGCTTCTTCCGCGTTGATCGTCCGGCCGGTGAAGGCGAGCTCGCGCGCGATCTGGTCGGGCAGGACCCGCAGCAGTGCCCCGTACGAGGGCGGCACGCCGAAGGTGATCTCCGGGTGCCCGAACGACGCCTGCGGTGCGGCGATGCGCAGATCGCACACGCACGCGAGGTCGAAGCCGCCCCCGAGCGCGGGCCCGTTCACCGCGGCCACGACCGGCAGCGGCAGGTGGATGAGCGTGTCGAACAGCAGGCGCGTCGAGTCGTAGAGGGCCGTGCGATTGTCGCGGTCGCCGCCGAACTGGGTGCGGTCCATGCCGGCGCAGAAGGCCGACCCGGCGCCCGTGAGGACGACCACGGCTACGTTCGCGTCGGACGCGGCCGCCTCGAAGGCGCCGGCGAGCGCGCCGCGGAGGTCGATCGACAAGGCGTTGCGTTTCTCGGGCCGGTTGATGGTGATGGTGGCGACGGCGTCGCTCGTCTCTGTCAGGACCAGCTCGGACATGCCGCTAAACTACCTCGCGATGGCCCCAAACGAAGCCGAAATCGACCGTTACGACCCCGCCGAGTTCGAGCCGCGCTGGGCTGAGACGTGGGTATCCGAGCGTCTGTTCGAGGCCGACGAGAGCTCGGACAAGCCCAAGTTCTACGCGCTCGACATGTTCCCGTACCCCTCGGGCGATCTCCACATGGGCCACCTCGAGGCATTCTCGGCCGGCGACGTCATCGCCCGCTACAAGTGGATGCGCGGCTACAACGTCCTCCATCCGATCGGGTGGGACGCGTTCGGGCTGCCGGCGGAGAACGCGGCGATCAAGCGCGGCATCCACCCCAAGGAATGGACCTACGCGAACATCGACCAGCAGGCGCGGTCGTTCGTCCGCCTCGGGATGTCGTTCGACTGGTCGCGCCGCTTCAACACCTGCGACCCAGACTTCTACCGCTGGACGCAGTGGCTGTTCCTGAAGTTCTTCGAGGCCGGGCTCGTCTACCGGAAGTCGGTGGCCGTCAACTGGTGTCCGAAGGACAAGACGGTTCTCGCCAACGAGCAGGTCGTGAACGGTCGCTGCGAGCGGTGCGAGACCCCGGTGACCAAACGCGACTTCCCGTCGTGGTTCATGCGCGAGAGCGACTTCGCGCAGCGATTGCTCGACGGCCTCGAGAAGCTGGATGGTTGGACCGACCGCATCAAGACGATCCAGCGCAACTGGATCGGCCGGTCGGAAGGATCCGACGTCACGTTCCAGATCGAGGGGCGCAAGGAGCCGCTACTGATCTTCACGACGCGCCCCGACACGTTATGGGGCGTGACGTACATGGTGCTCGCTCCCGAGCATCCGCTGGCGCGCGAGCTCGTCGCCGGCACCGGGCGCGAAACCGCGTTCGACGCCTTCCTCGAGAAGGTCAAGGGGCACAGCGAGATCGAGCGCGTCGCGGTCGGGAAGCGGCGCCTGGGGATGGACCTCGGCGCGCGCGCCGTCAATCCGGTGAACGGCGAGTCGGTACCGATCTGGGTCGCCGAACACGTCCTGATGGAGTACGGCACCGGCGCGATCATGGCCGTGCCGGGTCACGACCAGCGCGACTTCGAGTTCGCGAAACAGGAAGGACTGCCGATCCGTTACGTGATCCAGCCGGATGACGGCATCATCGATCCTGCGACGGCGGACGGGCCGTACGAGGATGAAGGGTCCATGGCGAACTCCGGTCCCTTCGACGGGACGAGGACGCCGGACGGGATCCCGAAGGTGGTCGCATGGCTCGAAGAGCAAGGCATGGGGACGGCACACGTTCGTTATCGCTTGCGCGACTGGAACATCTCGCGCCAGCGCTACTGGGGCTGTCCGATCCCGGTCGTGTTCTGCGACGACTGCGGCGAAGTGCCGGTGCCCGAGAAGGACCTGCCGGTTCTGCTTCCCGACCTCGAGGACTACACGCCGACCGAAGAAGGTGGCTCGCCGCTCACGAAGAAGACCGACTGGATCACGGTCGCGTGCCCCAACTGCGGCAAACAAGCGCGTCGCGAAACCGACACGTTCGACACCTTCGTGGATTCGTCGTGGTACTTCTTCCGGTACGCGGGACCGACCGATGACGATGCGTTCGATCGCGAGCGCGTCGCGTTCTGGATGCCGGCGGATCACTACACAGGCGGGATCACGCACGCGACCGGCCACCTGATGTACTCGCGCTTCTTCACGAAGGCGTTGAACGACATCGGACTCGTTCCGTTCGACGAGCCGTATCCGAGTCTCTTGAACCAGGGCATGGTCATCATGGAAGGCTCGGCCATGTCGAAGAGCCGCGGGAACCTCGTGACCCCGTCCGAGATCGTCGATGCGCACGGCGCCGACACGGCGCGCGTGACGATGCTGTTCGCGAACCCGATCGAGGACGACGTCGATTGGGCCGACGTGTCGCCGGGCGGCGTACACAAGTGGCTGGGACGGATCTGGCGCCTGACGCTGGAGAACGCGGATCGCGTTCGCGCCGGCGGCGACGCGTCCGGCGACGGCGCGCTGCGCAAGGCGACGCACCACGCGATCGAGGGCGCCACGCACGACCTCGACCGGTTCCGATTCAACACGGCGATCTCGAAACTGATGGTTCTCTCCAACGAGATCCACGACAAGGCAGCCGAGGCGAACGACGCCGACGTCGCCGAAGCCGTCACGGCGCTGATCGCGATGCTGTCGCCGTTCGCCCCGTTCATCACCGAGGAGCTGTGGCATCGGCTGGGCCGCGAGGGGCGCATCGCGAAGACCGCGTGGCCGTCGTTCGATCCTGTGCTGACCGTTCAGGACTCCTTGACCATGGTGGTGCAGGTGAACGGCAAGGTGCGCGACCGCTTCGACGTGCCGGCGACGGTCACCGAGGACGAGATGATCGCCCGAGCGATGGCGTCCGAGAAGGTCCGCGCCCAGATCGACGGCAATACGGTGGTCAAGACGATCGTGGTGCCGCCCAAACTGGTCAACATCGTCGTGAAGTAGGGACTGTGGCCGGGGCCCACGCGCATCCCGCGAGCCTGACCGGCCCGGAAGGGACGCGCGAGGGTCTCCGCGCGATCCGTCTCGCTGCGATCGCCCTCGGTGCGTCTGCGGCGATCCGCCTGACGATCGCGGTGATGTCGTCGAGCGTCGCGTTGCTCGCGGCCGGGCTCGACGACCTCGGGGACGTCCTCACGACCGTCGCGCTGTCGGTCGCGTTCATCGCGTCGCGGCGCGCGGCCGACCGCCGCTACACGTTCGGCTACCAGCGATTCGAGGATCTCTCGGGCGTGCTCGTGGTACTCGTG
>JBASRP010000442.1:0-4121 GCA_049273905.1 Actinomycetota bacterium | reverse complement strand
GTTCGGCACGAAGGCCCTCGCGGATCTCGCGGCGCCGGCCGCGCGCCTGGCGCGCGAGGGCATCGACCGATCGCCGGGGCTGGCAAAGATCACGGACTGGTCGCGCCCGATCCTCGAAGCCGACGCCGAGGCCGCGCGGATCTTCCTGGCGCCGGGACGACTCGTTCAGCCGGAGCTCGCCGACGTTCTCGAGGATCTCGAGAACTTCTATGACGGTGCCGTGGCGCAGGCCGCGCCGGCTCCGTTCACGTCGGACGACTTCGCCGCGCACCGCGTCGCGTGGGTGGACCCGCCGCGCGAGATCTTCGCCGGCGTCGAGGTCTGCGAGATGCCCCCCAACTCGCGCGGCTACCTCGTGTTGGAGGCGATCCGGCGGCTCGAGCGGCTCGACGATCTGACGCCGTCCGATGCCGAATGGCATCGCCGGCTGATCGCGGCGTCTCGCGCGGCGGCTTCCGGCGGCGACACCGTGTACCTCTGCGTCGTCGACGCGGAGGGGATGGCCGTCAGCATCAACCAGAGCCTGTTCCAAGGTTTCGGCAGCGGCGTCGTCGTGCCGGCCACGGGCGTTTTGCTCCACAACCGCGCCGCCTACCACACCCCGCAGAGCTACCGCGGCGGCGCGAAACCCATCCACACGTTGTCGCCGGCGATGGGCCTCGTCGACGGCCGACCGCGCGTCGTCTTCGGGACGATGGGCGGCGACGCGCAGGTGCAGATCCACCTCCAGCTGCTGACGCGCATCCTCGTCGCCGGGGAGCCGGTCGAGGAGGCGATCGCCGCGCCCCGGTGGCAGTTCACCGGCTCGACGCTGCTGGTCGAAGACGGGCTGCCGCCTCTCGACGAACTGCTGCCGGACCTCGAGGTCGAGCCGATGCCGACGCCGGAGCTCGCCGGGCACGCGCACGCGATCCTCATCGAGGAGGACGGGTTGCACGCGGCGGCAGACCCGCGATCGGACGGGATCCCGGTCGGGTTCTAAGCGGCAGGTACGGCGAGGCGATCGAGGGTGCGTTCGAGGACGTCGTACCAACGCATCAGGTGCGCGGGAACGAGGAAACGATCGCGCACGGACTCGCGGCCGTTCTCTCCCAACGTTCGAGCCCGCTCGCGAGTGGTCAGCAGCTCCGTCACCGCTTTCCCGAACGCGGCGAGGTCGCGGGGGTCGTCGACGAGTAGACCCGTGCGGTCGTGCTCGATCTGATCCTGGATCCCGCCGACCCGGCTCGCGACGACCGGGCGAGCCTTCCACATCGCTTCGGCGACGGTGAGCCCGAAACCCTCGGCCAGGCTCTTCTGCACGACGGCGGCGGCGTGTCGCTGGATGGCGTTCACCAGCAGCGCGCTCTCATCGCCGTCGTCAAGCGGGATGTCGACGACGTGAACGCGCGGGCCCACGTCGCCGGAGAGGGCTTCGGCGGCGGCGAGGACTTCTTGCATCACTTCGGCCCCTTCGGGGTCGTCGTCGACCTGATCCGCGAGCGGGCCCGACAGCAGCAGATGGGCGTCGGTGTGCGGTGCGACGTGTTCGGCGAAGCCCTGGATCACGCCGACCGGATCCTTCAAACGATCCCAGCGGCCGACCTGCGCCACGACGGCGGTGTCCGGATCGATCGGCTCACCCGTCCGCCGGCGCGGCTTCAACGCGATGGGCACGTCGCTCGCCGGCCCCGCGAGGAAGCCCGTCGCCGTCAAGTACGCGGCGACGTCATCGTCGGTCAGGTCCTTGTTCTTCGCCGAGAACGCGTCGATGCACGGCGGGATGATCGCGACACGGTCGCGCGGCACGTCGTCCCAGACGTGCGCCTCGCGCGAGAAGATGATGCCGTCGGCCTGCTCGACGTACGGACGCAGGAACGTCCACGCGCCGCGCACGACGTCGTCGGGCTCGTCGGCGCCGATGTGCGACCGCCAGAAGACGGTCGCGCCGATCTCCTTCGCCGGCGGGGCGAGTCCCGCGACCTGGGGGTCGTGCAGCATGACGACGTCGTCGGCGGAGATCAGCTTCGTGAGCTCTTCGGCCTCCCGCGCGATCGTGCGCTCGTATATCTGCTTGTCGTCCGATCCGAGGTCGCCGTCGTCGCGCGCTCCGTGCAGACGGTTGTGGATCTTTTTCGTGACGTCGATGAACTCGTCGTCCGTGTCGATGACGAGCCAGCGGTTCGTGATGCCGATCCCGTAGTCGTAGGCGAGCAACGCCGACAGCATCTCCGCGACGCCGCCACCGCGGGACGTGGAATTGACGTGCCACACGGTGCGACCCTTCAGACGATCGCGCATGACGGCGGCGCGCTCGTTGAACGACGCCAGCGCGTCGGCGCCCAGGATGGCGGAGAAGGGTTCGGGCGAACGCGGGGAGGCCGGCTCCTCGAACATGCTTGTCTGGTTCCCACTTCGCGGCGTGGTCACACGCGAGCTTGCTTCCTCGCGCGGCTTACCAGGCGTCGATGTTTGGGCGCTTCTTCCCTGTGCGGTAGGCGGGCAGGGGCGTGGCGCGCAACGTGTTGACGATCAGCGCCCGCGTTTCCGCGGGGTCGATCACGTCGTCGATCTCGAAGACCGACGCCATGTTGAGCGCTTTCCCGTGCTCGTACGCGGCGGCCACCATGTTCTCGAAGGTCTCCTGCCGCTTCTGCTCGTCGTCGATCGCCTCGAGCTCGCGACGGAAACCGAGCTTGACGGCGCCCTCGAGGTTCATGCCGCCGAATTCTCCCGTGGGCCACGAGACGGTGAAGAGCGGCGCGTGGAAGCTCCCACCCGCCATCGCTTGCGCGCCGAGCCCGTATCCCTTGCGGAGAACGACCGTGAAGTAGGGCACCGTCAGGCTCGCGCCGGTCACGAACATCCGCGCGAAGTGCCGCACCTGCGCGCTCTTCTCGGCTTCGGGGCCCACCATGAAGCCGGGCGTGTCGCAAAGGAGCAGGAGCGGCAGGTCGTGCGCGTCGCAGAGCTGCATGAAGCGCGCCGCCTTGTCCGCACCGGGCGCATCGATGGCACCGCCCAGATGGCGCGGGTTGTTGGCGATGACTCCCAGCGGCCGTCCTTCTATGCGGACGAGCGCAGTAGTGATCGTCTTGGCGAAATCACGGCGGAGCTCGAGGACCGACCCCGTGTCCGCGAGGCCGGCGATCACGGCGCGCGTGTCGTACGCGGTCCGGCGGTGCTCCGGCACGACGTCGCGCAGTGCGGCCTGGTCCGCGCACTCCCACGCGCTCAGCGGCCCCTGGAAGTAGGAGAGGTACTGCTTCGCCGTCGCAACGGCGGCGGCTTCGTCGGTGACGACCAGGTCGACGACGCCGTTCGCGCGCTGCACCGCGATCGGACCGACGTCTTCGGGCTCGTGCGTGCCCAAGCCGCCGCCCTCGATCATGGCCGGGCCGCCCATCCCAATACTCGAATCCTCCGTGGCGATCACGACGTCGCAGCACCCGAGCAGCGCGGCGTTTCCGGCGAAGCAGAAGCCCGACACGACGCCGACGAGCGGGACGAGGCCGCTCAGCCCGGCGAAGAGATTGAACGCCATGCAGTCGAGCCCCGCGACGGTCGGCACATCCGTGTCGCCTGGCCGCCCGCCGCCGCCCTCTGCGAACAACACGACCGGAAGACGTAACCGCTCGACGATCTCGAACAGGCGATCTTTCTTGCGGTGGTTCACCTGTCCTTGGGTTCCGGCGAGCACCGTGTAGTCGTAGGAGAGGACGGCGCAGCGCGCGCGGTCGTCCGGGAACAGGTCCCCGTTGACGCGGCCGACGCCGCCGACCAACCCGTCCGCTGGGGTGCGCGCGATCAGTTCTTCGACGCTGCGGCGGCTGCGCTGTGCCGCGATCGCGAGTGATCCGTACTCGACGAAGCTGCCGGGGTCGCAGAGGTCCGCCACGTTCTCACGCGCCGTGCGGTGACCGGACGCATGGCGCTTCGCCGTGGCCTCCTCGCGCGCGGCGTCTCGCGTGAGAGCTTGCCGCCGCAGGACGTCGGCGAGGTCGGGTCGGATGTCGTCGTCGCTCATATCGTGGTGGGGCCGGCGCGTACTCTCACCCGCGCGACGCGCGTGGCGCAAGCAGATCCCGCATCGCGCGGACCGTGTCGAGGTCGACGACGGCCGCCGCGGCGCGCCGCAGTCC
>JBASRP010000440.1:0-3614 GCA_049273905.1 Actinomycetota bacterium | reverse complement strand
GGATTGATCACCTCGAGGCGCTCAACGACGATCCGGTTGGCCTCATCCGCGCACAGGCAGTTCCCGGATATAGCCTGCAGGAATGGCTCGCTTTCGAGCGCGAAGAGCTGGAGGTCGGCGCTTGCGGTCACCGTCGCCGTGCGGGGGATGCCGCGGAGCAGCGCGATCTCACCGAAGCACTCGCCGGGCCCGAGCCGAGCCGTCGTCGTGCGGCCGTGCGACACGCGCACCTGTCCTTGGAGGATGACGTAGAAGCGGTCGCCGGGGTCGCCCTTCGAGAAGACGCGTACCCGCGCCGGGACGTCAACGTGCTCGACGCTCGTCGCCAGCTGCTCCAGCGCAACGGCCGACAATGTCGCGAACATCGGCACGCCGCGCAGGAGCGCGAGCTCTATCTCGGGGACGGTGGTCTTCTCGTCGATCGCCTGCAGCCGGCGCCAGGCCAGCAGGGTGAACGCCGGGAGCAACGCGCCGGTGGCGATCAGTGCTCCGCGCGCGCCGATGCCGCCCACGAGAACCGACGCGAGGAGGGATCCGATCCCAACGGTCGCGAACACCATCGCTTCGAGCGCCCCGAACACGCGCCCGAGCAGACGGTTTGGGATGGTCCGTTGAAGCAGCGTCAGCCCCGAGACGTCGACGAGCGCGTTGCCGATACCCGGGATGCCAAGCAGCACGAGCGCCGCTATCGGGTTCGGCCAAAGGCCGACGAGTGCAATCGGAGCACCCCACATGATCAGCCCGATCCCCAAAGGGCCGGCGAGGCGCCGTCGTCCGACGAGTGCGAGCGAGGCGACGGCTCCGATCAGGCCGCCGACGCCGTACGCGGACGACAGCCAGCCGACGCCGGGCTCGCCGAGCCCGAGGAGCTCGATGGCCGCGACGACGGTCAGGACGTTCAACGCGCCGCGCACCATCGTCTGCGTCCCGAAGAGGCCGAACAGCACGCGCGCGTCGGGATTGCGAGTGACGCCGCGGACGCCCTCGCGCGTTTCGGCGATGACGCGCCGCTCGGGCGGCGCCTCGTGTCGGAGATGTGCCGCCTTCACACGCGCCGAGTAGTACGTCGACGCGGCAAGGAGCACTGCGGCGGCCGCGAACGCGACGCTGAGATCTGCGACGGATATCAGAACCGCGGCGATGGCCGGGCCTGCGAGCCAACCAAGGCCTTCGAAGATCCCCGCGACGGCGTTGCAGGCGACGAGCTGCTCTGGCGTGCGTGAGAGGTTCGGCAACAACGACCACGCGGCGGGGCGCAACAGCACGGCCATGATGTTGGTGACGGCGGCGACCGCGAATACGACGGCGACCGGCGCGCCGGACATGACGGCCAACGCCGTCACCCCGGCGAGCACGGCGCGCCCGAAGTAAAGGAGTCGCAGCAACCACTCGCGGCGGTAGCGGTCGGCGACGACGCCTCCGAACAATCCGACGACGCCCGCGGGAAGCATCCGGATAAGGCCGACCAGCCCCACGGCGGTGGCGCCGCCCTCCTGATATGCATACACGGAGACCGCGACGAAGTAGGTGTTCTCTGCGGTCCAGTTCAGGCCGAGCGCGAGCTCCAGGTAGCGGAGGTCGCGGTGCCTGAAGACCTGCTTGAACGCGTCGGCCGAGCTGCGGATGCGCGCGCGCAATGGATGCGCGGCTGCGATCACCTCCGCGCGAGAGCCCCCGTCAGCGACGTCGCTGTTCGGCACCCGACACCCCGC
This sequence comes from Actinomycetota bacterium, assembly GCA_049273905.1. Lineage (GTDB taxonomy): Bacteria > Actinomycetota > AC-67 > AC-67 > AC-67 > JBASRP01. Next base: position 1,902 of record JBASRP010000440.1, on the reverse strand, counting down.
CGTCCCCTATTGCCTCAGCGGTTCTAGCACGCGCCCGGGGTCTTGGCGAGGGGGGTGTCACGAAAGGCTGCGACCCGGCCCCTATCAGCGGGAGCCGGGCCGCCTGGTTCTGCGCTCTACGGGAGGTGCGTGCAGTCGTCCGGGCCGTTGGGCGCGTACCCGATCTGCAGGTGGAGCCCACCGGGGCCGTCGACGACGACGCAAGCCGGCTGGGCCTGCTGCGCGCTCGACGACACCGGAACGAGCAAGGCAACGGCAGCGGCGGCCGCGACACCCAGCAGAGCAACTCTCTTCCTCATCTGACGACCCCCTCGTTCATCGCTTCGCAGTCATGGTGCAGTTGTCCTAGATGTACGCGCGGGGTTGGCAGCTCTTACTCCTAGAACGGTGCTGCTCGAACGCAGCCCGTGGGCGGTCGCTTAGCTCACGCTTATGCGGCGCGTGTTGCTCTGATCTGAGGCCCACGTGCTCGTGGTCCATGACAGGAGCATGTAGGTGGTCGTGCGCGACGGCTTCGCCGTGAGCGAGAAGGTTCCCGTGCGGCTCGTCGTGCGGGACGTCAGCTTGGACCAAGACGACGCGCCGGCACGTCGGTAGTAGATGGTGACCCGCATGCCGATGATCGCTTTGCCCGTCGACGCGTCGACGAGTTTCCCGGTAAGCGTGACCGTGGCGCCGCGGCGGATGCTCGTCCGCGAGCTCCGCAGAGATGCGATCGTCGCGCGTCGGCGCGACGGCGTCGCCAAGCGATAGGTGCCCGACGCGCTGCTCGACATCCCGAGCGAGTCGGTGACGTGCGCCGTCACCTGGCCGCCCCCGGCCGCCGTCACCGGGCAGTAGTAGGTGTTGGTCGGGCCCGACGCGTTGAAGAACTTGCAGTCCGACCGGCTGGAGAGCCACCGCACCGTGTATGTACGGCCCGCGGGAACCGTGACGTAGGCGCGCACGGTGACCACGTTCCCGGCGTAGAAGCTCGACGGAACGGAGGCGGAGATCTGCGGAGGCGGCGGAGGAGGCGGACCACCTTCGAGGAAGGCCGAATCGGCGACGTTCCAGTGCGCCGCGAGATACCCCGCGGCGTCGGGAGCGGCGTTGAAGTAGTCGTCGAGGCTGCAATCCACCTGCCAAGACGGTTGCGACGGGCACGCGCTGCGCAGCGGCGACCCCGACGTGTCGACATAGCACATCGTGTCGTTCTCATCGACGCAGTGTCCGGCCCCGCTGGAGTTCGGCGCGGAGTCCTGAACCGCGCCGAGCGTGTGCAGCAGCTCGTGCGCCTCCGCGTAGCCCCAGCACGGCGCATCCACGCGCGCGTAGGCCGGGCCGCGGTTGTTCGCGTTGTCGGCGGACGCGCTGTCGTCCGCATACAGCTCGCCGAGCCCGCAGATCCCCACCGAGGCGTCCATCCAGACCAGGTACTTCCGATCGCTGCGGTTGTACCCCTGTGTTTGAAGCTGCTGGCGCATCGCTTGGAAAGAATCGTCGCCGGTCGACGTCAGCGTGACGCGCGCGATCGACAGCTCGCAGTTCGCGGTGACGAACCGAACCCGGCGCCCTTGCCCGGAGACACCGGCGCTCACGTTGATCTGATAGTCGGCGTCGGACGCGTATTGACGGATCATCGCGGCCACCGAGTCGAATCGATCCGCGACGTCCGCCGCGCGCGCGTAGACGGTCTGGACACGCATCCCTTCGATCCCATCGCCGATGCACGCGATCGATCCTCCGGCGGCTGCGACGGCTGGGCCGGACTCGGTCCCGGCAACCGCTGGCGCCTTCTTCTGATGTCCGAAGCGCCGCTCCTTCAGCTCGTCGCTCGTCGGACGCCTGTGGAGGTCGACGCCCGCCGGCGGACGTTCCGACGCGTGCACGCACGCGGTCACGCCGTCGCGGACCTCGATC
>JBASRP010000437.1:0-7216 GCA_049273905.1 Actinomycetota bacterium | reverse complement strand
GTGCTGGACTCCGGCGGGGCGGAATACGACGTCACGATCACCGACCGGCCCGGCCACGGGACAGAAGCGGCGCGGCGTGCGATCGACGAGGGCTGCACCTTCGTCGTCGCGGTCGGCGGGGACGGCACGGTGCACGAGGTCGTCAACGGCTTGATGGGGGACGAGGGGCCGCGGAACCCGGCGACGGTCCTCGGCGTCGTCGCCGCCGGCAGCGGCTGCGATTTCGTGAAGACGTTCGGCCTGCCGCAAGACCCGGCCGATGCGGCGTCTCATCTCCTCGGCGACTCGTTGTGGGGCAAGATCGACGTGGGCCGGATCCGCTGCACGGACCTCCACGGGCGGCCGCACATGCGCTGGTTCGCGAACATCGCGGAGGCCGGGATCGGGGCCGAGGTCGTCGACGCCGCGTCGCGCATGCCGAAGTGGCTCGGCGGTCGCGTCTACAAACTCGCCGCGCTGAAGGCGATCGCCGGCTTCAAGCCGAAAACCGCTCCGATACGGATCCACGGGCGCGAGACGCGTGGCAAGCACGGCGAGGACGAGACGCTCACCGACCTCGAGCGCGATCAGAGGTTCTCGATGCTCGTCGTCGCGAACGGACAATTCTTCGGGGGCGGCATGCGCGTCGCGCCGCGCGCCACACCTGGGGACGGACTATTCGACGTCCAGCTGTCACACGGCCCGCGCGGTGAGGCCGTGAAGGCGATGCAGAAGATGTTCCGCGGCGAGCACATCCCGAACCCGTTCATCCAAGAGTTCCTCGCCTCGCAGGTAACGGTCGCGGGCGGGGATCCGATCCTGATCGAGGCCGACGGCGAGGTCGTCGGTACGACGCCGGCGACGTTCGACATCGTGTCCGGCGCCATCCCCATGAAGGTCTGAGAGGAGTCACCATGCCCCAGCGTCTATCCGCCCTCGACGTTCAGTTCCTGTTGCTCGAACAACCGAGCGTGCACTTCCACGTCGCCGGACTCTCGGTCCTCGATCCGTCGACGCGTCCCGGCGGTCCGGACGGGCTCTACGAGGACGTGAAGAAGCTGTTCCTCGAGCGGCGGCACCTGATCCCGCGCTTCCGGCAGAAGATCATGCCGGTGCCGTTCGGCGCCGGCCGACCGGTCTGGGTCGACGACCCCGACTTCGACCTCGACTTCCACTTCCGGCGCGGCGCCGTTCCGCGGCCGGGCGGCAAGAAGGAGCTGGCCGACTACGTGCAGCGGATCCACTCGCGGCCGCTCGACCGCTCGAAGTCTCTGTGGGAGATGTACTTCATCGAAGGACTCGAGGACGACCACGTCGCCGTCCTCTCGAAGGTGCACCACGCGATGATCGACGGCATGTCCGGGATGGACATCGCGACGGTGTTGTTCGACCTCGGCCCCGAGCCGCGCGTCGTCGAGCCGGAACCGTTCAAACCGGAGCCGGCGCCGTCTCCGCGCGACCTGCTGGTCGACTCGCTGCGCGAGGGAGTGACCCACCCGATCAAATCGGCGTTCGGGAACCTCTCGCTCGCGGTCCGCGCGCCGGAGATCATCCTGCGTCGCGTTCAGCAGACGGTCTCGGGGCTGGGATCCATCCTCGCGGCGGGCTCGCCGCCGAAGAGTCCCTTCAACCGGCCCGTCGGGCCGAACCGCCGGTTCGCGATGGTCGAGGCGCCGGTCTCGGACTACAAGGCGATCAAGAACGCGCTCGGCGGAACCGTCAACGACGTCGTGCTGGCGACCGTCGCCGGCGCGCTGCACCGGTTCCTCAAGCGCCGCGGCGAGCCGACGCAAGGACTGGCCTTGCGCGCGATGATCCCCGTGTCGACGCGCGATGAGTCGCAGAAGATGGCGCTCGGCAACCAGGTGACGTCGATCTTCGTCGACCTGCCGGTCGGGCCGATGGACGCGGCGACGCGCCTGCGGTCGATCTCGGCTGCGACGAAGGACCTGAAGGAGTCGCATCAGGCGGTCGCGGCCGGCGCGCTGATGAACATCGGCACGTGGGCGCCGCCGACGCTGCACGGCCTGGCGGCGCGCGCGGTCGCGCGGCGGCGGTTCGTGAACCTCGTCATCTCGAACGTTCCGGGCCCGCAGATCCCCATCTACCTCGCCGGCGCGAAGCTGCTCGCGACGTACCCGGTGATGCCGCTCGGCGAGACGCTCGCGCTGGCCGTCGCTGTGACGAGCCTGGCCGGGACGATGGCGTTCGGGATCACGAGCGACTGGGACTCGATGCCCGACATCGACGACTTCGCGACCGACATGTCGAACGCTATCCTCGAGCTCAAGAAGGCGGCGGGGGAGTAGCGACCGATCGGGTCAACCGGGGTGGGTGGGAGGACGTTAAGGCCATGAAAGTTGCGATAACAGGGATCACCGGACAGTTCGGAAAGGCGCTCGCGCGGGTCCTCGACGATGACCCGGCGATCACCGAGATCGTCGGCGTCGCGCGGCGTGCGTTCGATCCCGCGGCGGAGGGCTTCCACAAGGTCGTCTATCGGCCCGGCGACATCCGTGACTCGTCGCTGCGTGAGACGTTCGACGGTTGCGACGTCGTCGTCCATCTGGCGTTCGTCATCGGCGGCAAGCGGTCCGATCAGCAGCAACGGCGCGATATCAACATCGACGGGTCGCGCAACGTCTTCGCCTCGGCGGCCGAAGCGGGGGCGAAGAAGATCGTCTACGCGTCGTCCGTCGCGGCGTACGGTGCATCGCCCCAGAACCCGGAGCTCATCACCGAGGATTACCCGACGCGCGGGACGCCGGGCGTCGCCTATTCCGAGGAGAAGGCCGAGATCGAGGCCGTCCTCGATCTGTTCGAGAAGGAACACCCGAACATCGTCGTGACGCGGTTCCGCGTCTCGACGGTTACCGGCCCCGGCATGCAAGAGATGATCTACGAGTTTCTCCCGCCGGGCGCGCGGCGGCTCCCTCTCTTCGCGTCCTGGTTCCCGCGGGTCTTCCCGAACCCGATCCAAGGCGGGCACTTCTTGATGCAAGCCGTTCATGAGGACGACGTCGCCGACGCTTTCCGGCTCGCGGTCGTCGGCGAAGCGCCCGGCGCGTTCAACATCGCCGGCGACGGCGTGCTCGGCGCGCGCGATGTCGCCGAGATCCTGCGCGCTCGCGCGATCCCCGTGCCGTTGTTCGGCGCGAAACAGCTGATGAACCTCGCCCACCGCCTGCGCATCTCGAGTGTGCCGGGGGAGTGGATCGACTTGCTTCGCTACCCGAGCTTGATGGACACGACGCGCGCGAAGACCGTCCTCGGCTGGCAGCCGCGCTTCACGTCCGAGGCCGCGTTGCGCGCGACGGCGGACATCCTCTTCGGCGACGGCTGAGAACCGAACCGCTCGCAACGCTCGAATCCCGGTGAGGCATCTCACGCCCCTTGCGTGAGTTTCCTCACAGACCCGTTCGGCCGTTTCGTCCAGAGTTCAAACTGATCTCTGGCGGCAGGCGGCAGGACTGGGGTGGGGGGCAATGGCGGCCACGAGCGTTCGTTCACTCCGGGACCGGGACGACATCGACGTCGCCCGGATCGATCTCGAAGCAACCGCGACAGCCGCGCCGGCGCCGGCCGCCAAAACCCCAGCGCGTCGGCGCGGCACCGCGGTTCGCAAACGGACGGGGACCTGGATCCTCGCCCTCCGCGATCTCCAATGGCGGCGACGGCGTTTCGCCATCGCGATCGTCGGCACGGCGCTCGTTTTCGCGATGACCTTGCTGCTGTCCGGCCTCGCCTCGAGCTTCCGCGCCGAGGCCACACGCACGATCACCGCGTTGAATGCCGACACGTGGGTCGTCCGCGACGGGATCTCGGGTCCGTTCACCGCGATCTCCACGATCCCGTCCGACGCTTGGCGGGCCGTCTTGGACTCGCCGACCGTTCAGGCGGCGAGTCCGCTGCTGATCATGCACCAGTCCCTGTCCGCGCCGGTGACGGAGGACGTGAATCTGTTTGGGTACCGCCTGCACGGCCTCGGGGAACCGCACGTGGTCGACGGGCGCCTGCCGAAGGCGCCGGGTGAGGTCGTCGTCGACCGATCGCTCGAGATAGCGGTCGGAAGGCCGTTCTCCATCGCGAACAAGCCGTTCCGCGTCGTCGGTCACACCGAGGGGATGACCTTCAATGCGGGAGCGTCGAACATCTACATGGCGATCGAGGACGGGCAGAAGCTCGCCTTCGAGGGACGGCCCGTCGCCAACGCGGTCCTCGTTCGCGGGACACCTCTGAGCGTTCCGAAGGGTCTCGCGTTGATGTCGAACAACGCTGTTCGTGACGACCTGCTCCGTCCGGTCGAGAACGCCGTCGCGGCGATCGACATGGTCAACTTCCTGCTCTGGATCGTCGCCATCAACATCATCGGCGCCATCGTGTACCTGTCGGCGCTCGAGCGCGTTCGGGACTTCGCGGTGCTCAAGGCGACCGGCTACTCGACGCGCAGTCTCCTCGGTGGCCTCTGCCTCCAATCGGTACTCGTCTCGGTCGGCGCCGTTGTGCTTGCGATGGGGATATCGCGCATCCTCGTGCGTTACTTCCCTCTGCCGGTCGTGATCCCGGGGCGCTCGATGCTCATCCTCCCGGGCGTCGGCATCGCGGTGGGTCTTGTCGCGAGCCTCTTCGGCGTGCGACGCGCCGGTGCCGTCGACCCGGCCCTCGCGTTCGGCGGACCGTAGGAGGCCATCGTGCCCGATCTCGTTATCACGGATCTCACCGTCGAATACGCAAGCGGCGGCTACGTCGTCCGCCCGATCGATTCGTTGAACCTGCACGCGAGATCGGGGGAGCTCGTCCTTTTGCTCGGCCCGAGCGGTTGCGGCAAGACCACATTGCTGTCGTGCCTCGCCGGCATCCTCACGCCGACGTCCGGAGGCATCGCTTTCGGGGACACCGTGGTGTCGGAGCTGTCCAACGGCGAGATGACCGACTACCGCCGGCGGACCGTCGGCATCGTGTTCCAGGCCTTCAACCTGATACCCAGCCTGACCGCCCTCGAGAACGTCGAAGCACCGCTCCTGGCCGAACGGTGCTCGCCGAGCATCTCGCGCGAGAAAGCTCGGTCGCTCCTCGAACGTGTCGGCCTCTCTGACCGCACTCATCACCGCCCGAGCGACCTGTCGGGCGGCCAGCAGCAGCGCGTCGCGATCGCGCGGGCACTTGCGTATGACCCGCCTCTGTTACTGGCGGACGAGCCGACCGCGCACCTCGACTACATCCAGGTCGAGAGCGTCCTGCGCATCATCCGCGAGCTGGCGCGACCCGGACGGCTCGTCGTCGTCGCGACCCACGACGACCGGATAGTGCCGCTGGCCGACCGTGTCGTAGAGCTGGCTCCGAAGTCGGCGGCCGGGGCGGAGGGAGCGCCGCAGCGCGTCGAGCTCGGGCCCGGGCAGATCTTGTTCGAGCAGGGATCACGTGGCGACCGGGTGTATGTCGTCGAGCAGGGCACGATGGGCCTCGCGCGGATCCGCTCCGACGGGTCCGAGGAAGCCCTCGACGACGTCGGGGCCGGCGGATACTTCGGCGAGCTCGCGCCGCTCCTCGGCTATCCGCGCGCGGCAACCGCGCGCGCCCGCACGGCGGCCGTCGTTACCGGCTACACGGTCCGCGACTTCCGCGAGCTACTCGGTCCCGATCGGATCTCCGAGATGCTCGGCGTGGCCGGGAGGTCGGCGGTGGCAGCGGTTCCTCGGAACGGACGCCGTCCGAAGAAGATGACACCGAAGGCGAGAACGAGCAACGGGAAGAGTGCCTCGACGAAACGCGCCCCCGCGAGGAAGCGTTGAGTCGGCGCCCGAGCCTTCTCATCGCAGCCGTCGCGCTGGCCGCGTTCATCGGCGCGTGCTCGTCGGATGCCCCGGTCGCGACGCGCAGTGGCTTACCGGCCCGGATCGCCGCCGCGGGCGATTCGATGACGCGAGCGTTCAACGTCGGATCGTGTTGCGTCTACTCCGACGCGCCGGAGTATTCGTGGGCGACCGGCGATAACGCGGCGGTGGACAGCCACTACCGCCGGCTGCGCGAGCTGAACCCGTCGGTGCGCGAGTTCAACTTCGCGCGGACCGGCGCGAAGATCGCGGACCTCGACCGGCAGCTCCGCGGCGCGGCGGCGCAGAAGGTCGACTACCTGACGATCCTGATCGGCGCGAACGATCTCCTCGCCGTCCTCGGACGGGCCGAAGACGGATGCAAGCCGAACCCGACCGCGATGACGTCGGTCCCGACGTTCAAGACGCGGTTCCGCACGGCGCTGGCACGGTTCGTCGCCGCGCGGCCGAAGGCGTCGATCCTCGTCGCGAGCATCCCGAACGTGCCGCGGCTATGGGGCCTCTTCAGCAAGGATCAAGCGATCCTGGACGTGTGGAGCGACCGCGGTTCGTGTCAGGCCGCGCTGGCAGACGCCAGGACCGACGTCGCGATCCGCGCGGCGTCGACGAGGCTGCGCGCGTACAACGATGCGCTCGCGCAGGTCTGTAAGGGATTCGCGACCTGCCGTTGGGATGGGGGAGCGACCTACCGGTTCCCGTTCAGGAAGGCTGACTTCAGCGCGGTCGATTACTTCCACCCCAACGCAACGGGACAGCGACGCATCGCCGCGATCACGTGGCGCGCCGGGTTCTGGGGCTGAGTATCTAGCCCGATGCTTCGGCGGCGTCGCGCGCTGCGCGCAGCCGGTCGGCCGAGGAGATGGCGACCGCGGCGCGGCCCCCGTCGTTAAGCCACTCGCCGACAACGGCGAGCCATTCCGCTGCTCTCTCGAGCTGGGGCACGTGGCCGGTGTCCTCGAAGACGTGCATGCGCCAGTCCGGACGCGCGGCCGCGACCGCCTTCGCCGCCGCGAGTGGGACGAGCCGGTCCTTGTCGCCCTGGAGGAGCAACGTCGGGCACGAGATCTGCTTGAGCGTCGTGAGGAAGCGCTCGCGCCGCGCGAGCCGGCGGAGGAGACTCCGCGCGGCCTCGAGGAACGCTTTGTTCGCCCACTCCATGTCGCCGCGTTCCTTCGAGATCTCGATCTGATAGGCGAGCACGGCCGGATCGATACGTTCGGCATCGACGCAACAGAGCTTCATGGTCTCTCGCACGACCCCCTCGACGCCCAGCGCCTTCGCGCGCTGGCGCATGAAGCGTTCGCCCACGCCGGGCACGATGTAGGTCGCGAACACCGCGGCGACGACGGGGTCGGCAGATGCTTTGAGAGCTCGGGGAAGCGCCGGGTCGACGAGGATGAGCC
>JBASRP010000303.1:0-3960 GCA_049273905.1 Actinomycetota bacterium | reverse complement strand
CCTTTCGCCGTTCGCCGGGCTGCGCGCGGTGCGCGGGCCGGGCCTCCTCGTCGAGCTCTCGGATTCAACGCTGCGCGAGTCGCCGACCGGCGATCCCAACGATCTCGTGATCCACGAGCAAGACCTTCAAGCCGTCGTCAACGCTCTGTGGGCCGCCGGCGCGGAGGCGATCTCGATCAACGGTGAACGCATCACGTCGCGCTCGGCCGTGCGCTGCGTCGGGAACACGTTGTTGCTGCACGGATCCGTGTACGCGCCGCCGTACCGCGTCAGCGCACTCGGTGACCCGCGCGCGCTCGACGAAGGGCTCGGCTTCTCGGAGGAGGTCGAGCAGTTCCGCGAAGCGACCGAGGACTTCCGGCTCGGATTCCGGGTGTCGCGGTCGAAGGCCTTGTTGCTTCCGGCTTTTCGCGGCCTCGCCGCGATGAGCATCGCGAGGGCCGCATGAAGGTCCTCCGCGCGACCGGCAGCCTCTTCATCTTCCTCGGCCTGTCGATCCTGTTCTTCGTGCTCTACGAGCTCGTCGGCACGAGCGCCATCACCAAAGGCCACCAGTCGGCGCTGCAGCGCGAGTTCACCGCGCAGCTCGCGCAACCGGCGACTTTGGGACCGGAGTTCACCGGCGGTCTCGGCCTTGGCCGGCAGAGAAGCGGGGGCGTGCACGCCCTGGCACGACTCAAGATCCCGTCCATCAGCGTCAACGTGATCGTCGTCGAGGGCGTTTCCCTCGACGACCTGTCCTACGGACCCGGGCACTATCCGCAGACAGACCTGTTCGACGACGAGAGCGGCGTGGTGGGCGTGGCCGGTCATCGCACCGGATGGAGCGCGCCGTTCTTCAACTTCGACAAGCTGGGCCCGGGCGACGAGGTGATCGTCGAGACGACGAAGGCGACCTACACGTACCGCGTCACGGACACGACGATCGTGTCGCCGTCGCACTCGGAAGTCCTTGACGGCAACCCAAAGTCGACCGCCAAGATGCAACTCGTTCTGACCACGTGCACGCCCAAGTTCACCGCGCGCGATCGGCTCATCATCTTCACCGATCTCGTCAAGACCGTTGCGAGGACGACATGAGGCTATTGCCGGCGAAACGCTTCCCGCGCTTCACGATCCTTCTCGCGGTGACGCTCGGGTACGCCGCGATCCTCTGGTACTACGTTTTCCCCTGGCTCGACCGGACGTTCGTCAACCGGCCGGCCCTGGGCTGATCACGAGCGTCCCTTCCGTCGCGGCCTCGACGGCCGCGCGCGAGAAGGGCAGCGGGTGGTACTCGCCCGTCGCCCACATCGGCGCCTGATCGGCGAAGTGCGGGCTCGCCGGGTTCCCGGAGTTCCCGGTCGTGATCACGCCGAGCGAGCGGTCGAAGTCGCCGAGGTCGAGGATCTGCCGCCACGACGCGATGGCGCCGTCGGCGAAACCTTCGCTCGGATGCAGGACGCCGCGGTTCACGGTGTCGTCGCCGCCGCCGACCTCGAACGGGCCGGCGGAAAAGAGCTCGTTCAACGGCGGGATCGCGTTGGCCAGGATGTGCTTGAAATGAACCTGGTGCAGGCGGCCCCAGCGCCACTCGGTCATGTCCGCCCCAAGCCGCGCCTCGAGATCGGCGATCGCGGCGGTGAGCGCTTGACCCATCAGTCGGTCGCGCTGCGCCGCGTTGTCGCTTCCGTCGCCGCCGACCCAGAACGCCTGCGGCGCCTCGAGGATGTTGCGGACGGCGTCGTAGGCCCAGTTCGTCGTCCACGACTTGCGCGGGAAGTACTCCTCCCAGAGCTGCGGGCCCAAGCGCTCGGCGAACATCGCCTCGGCGACGCGCATGAACCAGGCGTTGAAGATCGACGCGCCGATCTCCTCGACGTCGAGGCGCATGTTCCAGGTCTCGACGTGCTTGATCGCCTCGGTCTCGCGCTCGCCGGCGATCTCGGCCTGCAGGAAGAGCGGCACGAGCTCGGCCGCGATGCCCGAGAACGTGTCCATGTGGATCGCTTTGAAGTCCTCGTGGTCCAGCTTCTCCTTGGCCGTCAGCAGCGCGACGATGCGCCGCGCGCGGTGCGGCATCTCCCAGTCGTGCGTGAGGTGGTATGGGTAGTCGACGTCCACGAGCCTGTGGTTGGCCGTCGCGACGAAGCCCTGCGCCGGGTTGAAGGTGTGGGGCAGATCGTCGAACGGAATGGTTCCCTTCCATTCGTACTCGCCGGTCCAGCCGGGGACCGGCGCGACGCCCGACCCGTTCGCCCGGATCGGCACCGTGCCGGTGAACTGGTAGCCGATGTTGCCGTCGACGTCGGCGTAGACCATGTTCTGCCCGGCGATCGGCCACTCGCGCCCGGCGGCGCGGAACTCTTCCCAGTTCGAGGCGCGATTCAGCATCATGACCGGCCGCTGGGAGATCTTCATGTCGGTCTGGATCCAGCGCAGCGCGACGGTCTCGGTGATGCGGCCCTCGACGACCTCCGGTGACGTTCCGCCGGCGATCGTCGCGGTGATGAGGGGGCCGTGCCGCGTCTCGCGAACCTCGTGGACGCGCGGCTTCTTCTCGCCGCGCACGTAGATCTTCTCGCGGATCGTGCGGACCATGTGCCACTTGCCTTTGAACTCGTACTGCTTTCCGTCCTCGGAAAGCCGCTCGACGTAGCAGTCGGCGACGTCCGCCTGCGTGTTCGTGAACCCCCACGCGATGCGGCGGTTGTGGCCGACCGTGATGCCGGGAAGGCCCGGCAGCGAGATACCGGCGACCTCCATCTCGGGCGACGACAGATGCATCTCCATCCAGATCGCCGGCATCTGCACCAACAGGTGCGGGTCGTTCGCCAGCAGCGGCTTGCCCGTCGTGGTCTTCGATCCGTGGACGACCCAGTTGTTCGAGCCCATCCCGCGCCGCAAGCCGGCGCCGTACGCCGCATCGCGGAACTGCTGCGCGACGTTGGGGAACCCGGGCGACGACACCGCGACGTTCGGGGCCTCCACTCCGATGAGCGGGGACAGCTCGCGCGCACGTTCGGGCCCGAGGTGCGCCGCGAGTTCCGCGCGGAGAAGCTCGAACGGCCAGTTCGCGGACAATTGGAATGACATCATCAGTGAGACCGACACGCCGTCGACGATCGATTCGTCGAGCGAGTCGGGGAACTCCGGCGTCACGCCGAGGAGCTGATACTCCGCGGGCGCCGGCAGGGTTTTCAGCGCGGCCTGGACGCCGGCGAGGTAGCGCTGCGCCACCGCGCGCGACTCCTCGTCGAAATCCTTCGCCTTCTTCTTCGCGAGCCGTCCGAGCCCGAGCGTGCGGAAGAAGCGATCGAGCGACAGCCCGGGTTCGCCGACCAGTTCAGCGAGCCGGCCCTGCGCCGCGCGGCGCGTGAAGTCGAGCTGCCAGAGTCGCTCGGACGCGTGCAGGTATCCCTGCGCGAAGTAGAGATCCGCCGCGGTCTTCGCGAAGACGTGGGGGACGCCCCACCGGTCGGTCAGGATCTCGATCTCGGCGTCGGCGCCGGCCAGCTCGAGCCGGCCGTCGGTCGGGCGCACTGCGGTGCGGGCGTACTCCTCGAGGGCGGCGACCCACTCCTCCATCGGAACCTCCGATCGCGCGTTCGGCGACAGCTCGTGAGAGGAAAGCCAGGCTAGCCGCGGCCCAGAAGAGCGGGCAAGCGAGGCGGTTTGAGGCGGGGCCCCTGGGGCGGGACAATGGCCGTCCTGATGCTCGCCGACCTCCACACCCACGCCCAACCGGCATCCTCCGACGCTCGCGCCGGCATCGAGGCGCTGGCCGACGAAGCCGCCGCCCTCGGCCTGGAAGCGATGGCGTTGACGGACCATGGGCCCGCCGATCTGGCCGCGGCGGGCGAGGCGCTGGCGGCGCGCGGCTTGACGCTGATCCCCGGCCGCGAGGTGACCACGGACCTCGGACATGTGCTGGTCCTGGCGACCGACCTCGAGTGGCTGGCCGGCCTTCCGCCCCGCTGC
>JBASRP010000417.1:0-18628 GCA_049273905.1 Actinomycetota bacterium | reverse complement strand
GTTCGGCGGCGCTCGCGTGGGGGATCGCGCAAGGCGCGAAGAAGCTTTTCAACCGGCCGCGGCCGTACGACGCCGGTGATATCGAGCTCCTCGTGCGCAGGCCGGCCGGAACCTCATATCCCAGCGGCCACCCCGCGGTCGCCGCCGCGATCGTCGGTGTCGTCGGGCCCCAGGTTCGGCCCATCGTGCGCGCACCGCTTCGGCGGCTGCCGCGTTTCGTCGGGTTCAGCCGCGTCTATGTCGGCGCGCACTACCCGAGCGACGTTGCCGGGGGAGTGATGATCGGCAGAGCGGTCGCCGAGCTCTGGCTGCGGTTCTCCGCGCCGCGCTGAGGAGTCATCGCGAGAGCATCCTGCCGACGGCGCCCATCAGTTCGCGCGCCTGCTCGTCGGGATCGCTCGGACCGCCGTGGCCACCAACCAGGCAATGCCGGACGTGCTGGTCGACGAGCCCCAGCGCCACCTTGTCGAGCGCCGCGCGGGCCGCGTTGATCTGGGTGACGACGTCGATGCAGTAGCGGTCCTCCTCGACCATCTTCGCGACGCCGCGCACCTGCCCTTCGATCCGTCCGAGCCTGTTCAGAAGCTGGTCCCTCGTCGCCGAATAGCCGCGAGCCGTCTGCTCTCCCATCACGCCTCTCCTCGTTTGACTTCTGTACCCCCAGGGGGTACCTTGCGATCGAGAGTATATACCCCTAGTGGGTATCGGTCCAGAGGGTGGGAGGATGAAGGCGCGGAGATGACCGGCTCGGAGATCCTCGTCACCTCGGGCGGCGTCGTCCTCGCGGGCTTCCTCGCCTGGTTCTTCTTCGGGCCCCGGTCCGGAGGCGCCCGGGCCGCCCTCGGGGACGGCGTCCAGGAGATCGAGGTCACGGTGAAAGGCGGCTATTCGCCGGCCCGGATCACCGTTGCAGAAGGCATCCCTCTGCGCATCACATTCGACCGGCGCGAGGCAGGGGAGTGCACGTCGGAGGTTGTCTTCCCGGACCTCCGGCTGCGGCGTTCCCTGCCGGCCTTCAAGCGCACCGAGGTCCAGCTGCTGCCCGAGCGCGCGGGTGAGTACCCGTTCGCCTGCGGCATGAACATGGTGCACGGGACCCTCATCGTGGAACCGCGCGGGGCCGGGAACGGCAACGGGAGCCCGGCCGGGGTCACGACACACGAGCACGCGCCACGCCGAGCCGAGCCGGAACCCGCGGAGCCGTCGCGATCGGCCGAGCCGAGTGAGGATGACGAAGCGAAGGCGCGGCGCGAGGAGATCCGGGATCTATCGCGCCGCTTGATCGTCGGTGTCGTTCTCACGGCGCCGGTGCTCTTCTCGACGATGGCGGCTGAAGTCTTCAAGGTCGACTGGCTCCCGGAGTTCCTCATGAACCGGTGGCTCCATCTGTCGTTGATCGCCCCCGTCATGCTCTACACGGGATGGCCGATCCATACGGTCGGGTGGAACACGCTTCGGCATCGCGGCGCCGAGATGAACGCGCTCATCACGCTCGGCACGACCGCCGCGTTCGGGTACAGCCTCGCCGTCACGGTCGCGCCGGGGATCTTCCCGCGCGATGCACGAGACGTGTACTTCGAGGTGGTCGGCGTCATCCTCACCCTGATCGTTCTCGGGCGCCTGTTCGAGGCGAAGGCGCGCGCGGGGACGGGCGAGGCGATCAGCTCGCTCCTCGGCTTGCGTCCGCGCACCGCGCGCGTGATCCGCGACGGCGTTGAGGTCGATATCCCCATCGACGAGGTCGGTGTCGGCGACGAGATCGTCGTCCGGCCGGGGGAGAAGATCCCAGTCGACGGCGTCATCCTCGAGGGCCGATCGACGATCGACGAGTCGATGGTCACGGGCGAGTCCGTGCCGGTCGACAAGGAACCCGGCGACGCCGTCGTCGGCGCGACCGTGAACCAAACCGGTTCCTTCCGCTTCCGCGCGACCGCGGTCGGATCGGAGACCGTGCTCGCGCAGGTGATCAGGCTCGTGCAGGAGGCGCAGGCGTCGAAGGCGCCGATCCAACGGCTCGCCGACCATGTGGCGGGCTACTTCGTACCGGCGGTGGTGTTCACCGCGATCCTCACGTTCGTCGTGTGGTACGACGTCGCCGCGGCGCGTCCGCTCACCAACGCGCTCGTCAATGCCGTGGCCGTTCTGATCATCGCGTGCCCGTGCGCGCTGGGGTTGGCGACGCCGCTGTCCATCATGGTGGGGACGGGGAAGGGCGCCGAGAACGGGGTTCTCATCCGCTCAGCGGAGGCGCTCGAGACCGCGCACAAGATCGACACCGCCGTTCTCGACAAGACCGGAACCGTGACGCAAGGGAAGCCGCAAGTGACCGACGTCGTCTCCACATCTCGCCTGTCGGAGAAGTCTCTGCTCCTGTACGCAGCCAGCGCGGATCGACCGTCCGAGCATCCGCTCGCCCAGGCCGTGGTCGAGGGCGCGCGTGATCGTGGGATCACGCTTTCGAAGGCGTCCGGGTTCGACTCGCTCACCGGTCGCGGCGTCACAGCGACGGTCAAGGGAAAGGCCGTCCTCGTCGGGAACCGGCGGCTCATGGAGGAGAACGGCGTCGACCTTGCGGCGCTCGACCGCGCGGCCGAAGCCCTCGAAGCACGCGGGAAGACCGCCGTCCGGGTCGCGGTCGACGGTGTCCCGGCCGGGGTGATCGCCCTCGCGGACACCGCCAAGCCGGACAGCGCCGCCGCGATCGCGGCGCTCCGCCGGCGCGGCGTATCAGTCGTCCTGCTGACGGGCGACAACCGGCGCACGGCCGAGGCGATCGCCGGGGAGGTGGGGATCGAGCGCGCCCTGGCGGAGGTCCTCCCGGGCGACAAGGTGTCCGAGGTCGGCCGGTTGCAGGGCGAGGGGCGCGTGGTCGCGATGGTCGGCGACGGGATCAACGACGCGCCGGCTCTGGCGCAGGCGGACGTCGGCATCGCGATCGGGACGGGCACCGACGTCGCCATCGAAGCGTCCGATGTGACGCTGATCTCCGGCGAGCTGCGCGGCGTGGTGACGGCGCTCGACCTCAGCCGGACGACGATGCGCAACATCCGCCAGAACCTGTTCTTCGCCTTCCTCTACAACGTGCTGGGCATCCCGATCGCCGCCGGCGTTCTGTATCCGTTGACGGGGTGGCTGCTCAGTCCGATCATCGCGGCCGGTGCCATGGCGGCGAGCTCGCTGTCGGTCGTGATGAACGCGAACCGTCTGCGCACCTTCCGGCCGGCGCCGTTGCCGGCGGCGGGGGATCGGATCGAGAGCGTCGTCGTCGAGGTACTCGAACCGAAGAAGGAGGACACGATGGCCACGGTGCACGACCCCGTCTGCGGGATGGACATCGACCCTGCGACGGCGGCGGGATCGATGGAATACGAAGGGAAGACCTACTACTTCTGCTCGACGTCGTGCCTCGAGCGCTTCTCGGCGAAGCCGGAGGCATTCGTCTCTTAGTGGTTGTGTCCGGCGTGGTGCGCGTGTTCCTGGTGCCCGCCGTTGCCGCCCGTCGGGCCCACGGCCAACGGGAGGCGCTTCCCGACCATCGACGGCGCGAACTTGGCCAGCTTCTTCGCGACGTCGTTGAGGGCCTTGCCTGCGGGGGAGTCGGGCTCCGATAGGACGAGCGGCACGCCGCCGTCCGCGCCCTTCCGGAGCGTCTCCTGGAGCGGCACCCTGCCGAGCAGCTCGGTGTCGAGCGTTTCGGCGAGCGCCTCGCCGCCGCCCTCCCCGAAGATATGGTGCTCGGCGTCGCAGGCGGGACAGACGAAGTAGCTCATGTTCTCGACGACGCCGATGACGCGCAGGTTCACCTGCTCGGTCATACGGCCGGCGCGCGCGGCGACCTTCTGCGCGGTCTCCTGCGGCGTCGTGACGACGAGCATGTCGGCGCCCGGCAAGAACTGCGCGATCGAGATCGACACGTCTCCGGTGCCCGGCGGCAGGTCGGCGAGGACGAAGTCCACGTCGCCCCAATAGACGTCCGCGAGGAACTGGTTGATGGCCTTGTGGAGCATCGGGCCGCGCCAGATCACCGGTTGTTCGTCGGGCACGAAGAAGCCCATGGAGATGACCTTCACGCCGTGCGCCTCGAGCGGCAGCATCATCCCGTTGAAGGTCGTCGGCCGGCCCGCGACGCCCATCATCCGCGGGATCGAGAAGCCCCAGACGTCGCAGTCGACGACGCCGACCTTGAAGCCTTGCTGGGCGAGCGAGACGGCCAGATTGGCCGTGATCGAGCTCTTCCCGACTCCGCCCTTGCCCGAGGCGACCAGGATCGCGCGCGTGCGCTGATCCTCGCCCCAGAAGGCGATCGGCCGGTGCTGGCCCTGGGGCTGCCCGGCGCGGAGGCGCGTGACCATCGTCTGACGCTGCTCTTCCGTCATCACCCCGAGATGGACCTGAACGTCACGAACGCCCTCGACGGGCCGCAGCGCCTCGGTCACGTCCCGGATGATGCGGTCCTTCATGGGGCAGCCGGGGACGGTCAGGAGCACTTCGACGAGAACGTTGCCGTCGGAGATCGTGATCTCCTGCACCATGTCGAGCTCGGTGATCGGCTTCCCGATCTCCGGGTCGAGAACGTGGGACAGCGCTTCGTAGATCTGCTCTTTGGTCGGCATCGATACCTCTCGGGAGGGGTAACAACCTCACGTTAGCACGCTGGTTACTCGCCGGTTTCCGGGCGGCCGGTAACCGTGAGCAGCGGTGACGCGGCGGGCGCATAATTGAAGAGAACCTCGGTGCCCCCGGGGGCGGCAGACCAAGCCGACCAGCTCCCCCACCGTCCTCCGGGGGCCCATCTTTGAACCGCAAGTCCCTGCCGCCTGGCTCTCCACTTCGTAGGATTGGCTCCATGGCGCGCACGTTCGCGACAGGCCCGATCGTCGGCATCGGCCTCGCCGGCGGACGCGGTGAGCGCGCCCGAACCCTCACCGTGAAGGCGCCGGGTTACCTGCGCTCGAAGGCCGCGATGAGCTTCCTGGGGCGCCGGCTCGTGCGCTGGATCCTCGAGATCCTCTCCGAGCAGGGCCTCTCCGACTACTTCATCGTCGCGCACGGCAAGGAGAATCGGTATCAGATCAAGATGCTCGTCGAGCACGGCGAGCCGCTTGGTGTGAAGCTCCGGTACTCGCGCGTGAAGTTCGACGCGCTGAACACAGGGAGTGCCGACGCGACCTTGCGCAACGCGGCCTACTGGGACATCCGCGGGACGGCGCTCGTGTTCCCGACCGACTCGATCATCGATTTCGACCTCGGAGCGATGGCCGAAGCGCACGCGCGATCGGGTGCGCTGGTCACGATCGGCGCGATGGTGCGGCCGCCGATGGAGGTCGCCGGGAAGTACGGCGTGATGCTCACGGATCCGGATTGGCAGGTCCAGGAGTTCGTCGAGAAGCCGTCCCTCGCCGAGATCCAGGAAGCGTTCCCCGCGCCGTCCGAGGAGCATTTCAACGCGCTGCCGTTGCTCACCAACGCGGGGTTCTACATGGTCGACATGGCGCGTCTGCGCGACATCGCCGAACACCCCGACGTGCGCGCGATGGCGGAGACCCGCCTCGACTTCGGGCTCGACCTGTTGCCGTGGCTGGTCGAGAAGGGCGGCGGCGTCTACGCGCATCCCGTCGACCGGATCGGCGACCTCGGGAACGTGACCGACTACGTTGAGTCGATGGTCGACGCGCTGCGCGGGCGCTTCAAGTCCGTGACGCGCTTGCTCGGCGACCCACACGACGGCTGGCGGTTCATCTGGATCGAGCCCGAGTCACTCGACATGCGCGACGCGCACGACCACTCGACGCTCGCCGAGAAGATCCGCGACGGCCGCGTCGAGATCGGGCCGGGGGTCCGGATCGGGAAGTACTCGGAGGTCCGCGTCGGGGCACACCTCGAGGACTGCAACATCGACGACGGAAGCGAGATCCACCAAGGCGCGACCGTGGTCCGCACGGCGGTCCGCGACGGCGCCACGATCGGCCGCAACGCGCGGGTCGTCGATTCCTATGTTGGCTCGATGGCTGAGGTGCGCTCGAGCGACGAGCGCCAGACTGTCCTCGAGGACTACGTGGCGCTGGGCGACGAGGTCATCCTTCAACCCGGCGTCTACCTAGCCGACAACGTCTCGCTCTACCCGCGTGTGCGCGTGCCCTACGGCGCGCAGATTCCGGCCGGCGTCGAGATCCGAAGCGCGGAAGACGTGATGAAGTACCTCTAGAACCCGAGCGTGCGGCCGATGTCGAGCATCGTCTGCAGGACGTGGTCTCCGAAGCAGCGGTCGATGGCGAAGACCTCTTCGTATTCGCCGGTCATCGTGCCGTACTCGGTCGCCACGTTGCCCTGCAGGTCGTATTCGAACGACTGGATGATGTAGCCCAGCGAATCGTTGGACTGCCCGAACACGAACGTCAGAGCGGAACTCGCCGTCTTCGACTTCGCCACGAGCGCGATGTTGGAGAAGATCTCGCCGGGCGCGAACAGGACCAGCGCGTTTCCGATCCGGTTTCCCACGACGGGCGTCTTCACTTGGACCGCCTGTGCGCTGTCACAGCCGCGGATGAATCCGGGATCGTCCATGCCGGCCTTCGACCAGTGGTAGGCACCGGGGATGTCGCCGCCGGGCCCGTTCGGCAGGAAGTCACGCGAGAACAGATTGAGGATGCCCCCGCCGAACAACGCCGGGTTCGTGACCGGATGGCTCACCTGCGTGACGACCGACTCGACATCGTTCGTCGTCAGCGTGATGCCGCCTTGCCTGATGTCGCCGATGATGGCATCACCGAACGCGATGCCGGTGTTTTCGGCTTGCTCGTCCTCGTCCTTGCCGGCACGGCCGCGCACCGACATGTTGCCGAGGCCGCCTTCGAACAGCAGCCCGACGCCGCCGAGGCGCGACTGGAAACGGCGCGACGCGGCGCCCGGCCAGTCAGCGTGCAGAACGGGACCGCCGACGATCGTGGGGTGCGCGGCGTAGTTCGCAAGCGTTGCGATGACCTTGTTGGACGGGGTCTCCTTGGCGAGCAACCACGTCGCCTGCGAGTCGGGCGCCGAGTAGTAGGTGTCGCGGCGTTCGTTGTTGAAGCCGCGGAGCGGGGCTTCGCCGACGACGATCTTCGCCCTGCGCAAGTTCAGCAGCGCCTGCTTCGCCGAGACGATGATCGAGTCGCGGATCTGCGCGGAGTACCACTTCGGGATGCCGCCCCAGCCGCCGTACAGGTCGGGCCCTGCGTGGCTGTGCGTCGCGCCGACGGAGATGTTGTCGGCCGGGATACCGGTGTCCGCGGAGATCCGTTGCTTGACGTCGTAGATGCCGCAGCCGTCGCAGTCCATCGGGTTGTAGACGTAGAAGTAGCCGGTCGCGTCGATGATCTGCCAGACCACCGTCTTCACGCCGTTGGAGATCGCGATCGAGCGAACCCATACGCCGCCGTTGTCGACGGAGTGCGCGGCGCGCGCCGGCCCGATGCCGAACCCGCCGAGGTAGATGCAGTCCTTCGACGCGAGCGGCCAGCCGTGCCCGTCGCCCGGCAGCAGGTGGGTCTGGTCGAGGTTGCCCTCGTCGATCTCGGTGCATCCTTCGGTCTGCCACGTGCCGTCGTAGAGCTGCGGTGCGGGATCGAAGCTCGTCGCGTTGGCGCCGACGAGGAAGGTGCCGGCGGGCAAGCGGCCGGGCAGCTTCAGGGTGACCTTCTTCCCGACCAGGCCCGGAACTTGGGCCGGCTTAGTGAGTGAGCCCGGCGACCCGGCCGCGCTCACCGCGGGAAGCACGGGCTCGGAGGTGAGGGCGGGCAGCTTCGATCGGGCCTCATGCCGCAGCGGCCCCACCGAGACGCCGGCGGCGACACCCGACAGGAGGGCGAGCCCGGCGAAGAATCCGACGGTCCAGGTCTTGAAGAAACGGCGCACGCGAGAACCCCCGATCGAACGGCTTTGGGGACTTGTTCGGCGTCGGTCGGGCCGATTCCTGCCCTAAAGCTTCCGAGCCGGGCGCGACCCGTCGCCTTTAGCCGGCGTCGTGCAGGAAGACGTCACACACCCTGTTTGGACCTAGCTGACGCGCGGCTCCCAGGAGAAGAAGCGGACCGCGATGACGAGACCGATGACGAACCAGATGCCCATCACGATGAGGTCGTCGGCGTAGAGGCCGGTTCCTCGGGGGTAGTTGTACGCGTGATCGAGCGCGTGGGAGAAGTGCTTTATCGGAAAGACGTCCGAGAATGTCGTGAGCCAATGCGGTGCTCTCTCCAACGGGATGAATATGTCCGAGATGAAGAGCAGCGGCAGGATGGTCGCGTTCACCACGGCGGGCGCCGCGTCGGGATTCGGGATCATAACGGTGGCCGCGATGCCGAGCGACGCGAAGCAGGCGGCACCCACCGACAGGGATATCAGCAACACGCCGATCCGGCCGGCGGGCACCGTCACGTCGTAGAACACGCGACCGAAGCCGACGACGATGACAACGAGGATGATGGCGACGACGACCGCATGTGCGACGCGCGCGGTCATGTAGACCCAGGCGGGGAGCGGCGTGCCGCGCAGTCGCTTGAGCTGCCCCTCGTCGCGCGAGAACGCGAGACCGATCGCGATGTTCGTGTAGCACGCCGTTATGACCGCGAACGCGGCGATCGCCGGAACGTAGAAGTTGGACACGCTGACCTCGCGGTCGAGGCCGTATCGATCGGTTGTGTCGCCGCCGAATACGAGGTTGAAGATGACGAGGAACATCAGAGGGAAGACGAACGTGAAGAACGCAGCGGCTGGGTTCCGCCAGAACATCTTGTTCTCGTAGCGGAGCTGGCGCGCCATCAGTCCGAGGCGATTCACTCTGCCGCCTCCTGCGCCTCGCGCGTGAGCTCCAGGTACACGTCCTCGAGAGACGGCCGGTGGATCTCGAGCCCCTCGAGCGCGACCTTCTTCTGGATCGCCCAACCGGTCAGCTCGTGCAGGACCGGTGTCGGATGCTCCGTGCGGATCTCCACGCCCGCCGCGCTCGACGTCGCGATCCGCCTCAGTTTCAGCGGCAAGGCCGGCGCGCGCGGTGGCAAGCGGAACCGCACCATCGTCACGCGAGCCTCGCGACCGGCGAGCTCGCCCGGCGGTCCTTCCGCGATGATGCGACCGTCGGCGACGATCGCTACGCGGTCGGCGAGCGCTTGGGCCTCGTCCATGTAGTGCGTCGTCAGGAAGATCGTCTTCCCGAGGTCCTTCAAGCCCTTCACCATCTCCCACGCACCGCGGCGCGCGGCCGGGTCGAAGCCGGTTGTCGGCTCGTCGAGGAAGAGGAGGTCGGGGTCGCCGGCAAGGCCGATGCCGACATCGAGCCGGCGTTGCTGTCCGCCGGACAGGCGGCGCACGCGGTCGTTCCTCTTCTCGGTGAGGCCGACGACCGCGAGGACCTCGTCGGTCTGCCGGGGCGACGGGTAGTAGCCGCGGTACATCTCGATCGTCTCGGCGACGGTCAGGTACGGGCTGATCCCCGTCGACTGCAGCACGATCCCGATCCGTTCGCGGAACTGTTGTTCGCCGCGCGCGGGGTCGTAGCCGAGGACGATCACCGTGCCACGGTCGCGGCGGCGGTGACCCTCCATGATCTCGACCGTCGTCGTCTTCCCTGCGCCGTTCGGCCCGAGCATCGCGAAGACCTCGCCCTCGGCGACCTCGAGGTCGATGCCGCGGACGGCCGCGAGAGCCCCGTACGACTTGTGAAGGTCGCGGACGACGATCGCCGGCTCGGCCATCAGCGGGAGCATATCGACGGGTAGGCTGGGACGCGCGATGAAGGTTGGCGTCGCACTACCGCACTACGACTTCTCGTTCCCGGGCCGCCGGCCGGCGACACTCGACGACGTCGTCGCCTTCGCCAAGCGTGTCGAGAGCCTCGGGTACGACTCCGTCTGGATGTCCGATCACTTCTTCCTCGACCTCACTCGTTACGGCGGCCCTCCCGGACGTTGGGGTTCGCTCGAGGCGCTGACGACGCTCTCATCGATCGCGGTCGAGACGGAGCGCGTGCGTCTCGGGACGCTCGTGCTCTGCGAGGCGTTCCGTCATCCTCCCGTGCTCGCGAAGATGGCGACGACCCTCGACATCGTGTCGGACGGGAGACTCGACCTTGGGATGGGTGCCGGCTGGAACGAGGAGGAGTACGTCGCGAACGGCTTCCGGTTCCCGCCCGTCGGCGAGAGGATCGCGCGCTTACGCGAGACGATCGACATCCTCGCCGGCATGATGTCGAACGAACGGTTCTCGTACGACGGCGCGTTCTATACGGTCGACGATGCGCCGAACGATCCGCCGCCGGTGCAGCGTCCGCGACCGCCGATCTTGGTCGGCGGCAAGGGCGGTCCCAAGATCCTCCGGATCGTCGCGGAGGCGGCCGACGGGTGGAACACGGTTTGGCGCTGGTCGCCGGACGCGTACGCGCAGCGACTCGGAGATCTCGCGCGCGCGTGCGAACGGGCCGGTCGCGATCCGTCGACGGTGACGCGATCGATCGGGCTCTACACCGTCGTGGGGACGGACGAGGCGGACGCGCGCCGGCAGTGGGACCGGATGGCCGTCGAGGGGCCTATCGACGCGACGGGGATGCGGCGAGAGGAGTTGGTGGCCGACGCCCTCGTCGGCGACCCCGCGCACTGCGTCGCGCGGATCAAGGAATTCGAGTCGCTCGGTGTCGGTCATCTTGTCGTCGCGTTCGGGGTCGTCCCGTTCAGCATCTGGGACGAGGATCAGGTCGAGTTGTTCGCACGCGAGGTCCTCCCCGCGGTCCGCTGATGGAACCGGACGAGGCGGCCGCGCGCGTCCTCGACGCGGCGGATGAACCGCTGCACTGGACGGTCATCTGGGATCGCGCTTTGCGGGACGGGCTCATCGATCCGATGACGCAACCCGACGCGCGCGACGAGCTGATGCGCTGGCTGGCGCAGGCGGCGCGCTCTGGTGAGATCGAGAAGACGTCGACCGGGACCTACCGGAGGCGGGGGAGCGAGGGATGAGGGTCGCACGCGCCGCGGCGGCCGCGCTCGTGCTCGCCGTCGCGACGACGGCGTGTCAGGTGGACGTCGCCGTTCGTGCGACGATCGCGCGCGACGGATCCGGCGACTTCTCTCTCCGCTTCGACGTCGACAAGGAGCTCATCGACCTGGCGGGCAGGACGGGGCAGAACCCGTTCGCGACCCTCGGCGAGCTCGACGCGGATCTCCGCGCGAAGGGCTGGCGCGTCACGCGTTCGACCCCCGGCGGCGGGTTGTCTGTGGCGATCGACCGTCACTTCACGAGCCCCAAAGATCTCAACGGGGCGCTGGCGGCGCTCGAGTCGCAGCCGTCGGGCCCGGCGCAAGGCTTCTTCCACGTCACCGTCGGGCGCTCGTCGAGCTTCTTCCGGACCAAGACTTCGTTCCAAGGGACCATCGACCTTGCGACCGATCGGTTGCTGAGCGAGAGCGACTTGCCCGAGGCGACGAAGAACACGCTGCGTCCCATCGTCGAAGAAGCGGCCGGCGAGTTCTTGACGTTCACGGTGCGCGTCGCGCTGCCGGGCAAAGCGTCGAGCTCGAGCGGCGTCCCGAAACGCGTGAGCGGCGGGACCGTCACGTGGACGCCGTCCCTCGGCAAGCGTGTCACGTTGACCGCGAGCTCGTCCGCGTACAATCCCGTCGGCTACGCGGTGATCGGCGCACCACTCGTACTGCTGCTGGCTTTGACAGTGCGGCGCTTCGTGCGCCGGCGCACAACGCGGCCGGCCGCGACCGGTGAGCCTCTCTAGCGAACCGGCTCGATCCCCATCTCGCGCAGAAGCTTCCGCACGCGCCGCGCGATCTCGTCGCGGATCTCGCGCACCTTCGGCAGCGGCGCGCCTGCCGGATCGTCGAGCCCCCAATCCTCCTCCGCGAGGATCGCCGGGCAGGATGGGTCGTCCATGCATCCCATCGTGATCACGTGGTCGGCCGCGTCGATCATCTCGTCGGTCAGCATCTTCGGGTGCTGGTCGCGGATGTCGTAGCCGGCGTCACGCATCGTGGCGACCACGTTCAGGTTCAGCGCGGCGACCGGCTCGACGCCGGCGCTGACCGCCACCGCGCTCCCACCGGCGTACGCGTTGAACAGCGCCTCGGCGATCTGACTGCGGCCGGCGTTGTGGATGCAAACGAAGAGGACGGTCGGGGTGCCCATGGCGCTCGTAAGCGTAGCGCCGGCTACGCGATCGGTTCGAGGATCGGGGTCAGCTGGACGATCTCGCAGCCGTTCTTCCATCGGTCGACCGCCTTCTCGCCGTCGGGCAAGTTGAGGCGGCGGCCCAGCAGGACCTCGCGTGCGATCCGCTCCCACTCGGCGTTCTTCTCGAGCACCTGCGTCACGCAGTTCATCTCGCCGACGCGCGACTGCACGTCTTTCGATCGCACGATCACCCGAACGTGCTTCGACGGACCGACGATGTCGGGCAACTCTTGCTCGCCCTCTCCGGTGAGGATGTAGATCCGGCCCTGGTCGTAGCCGTACCAGACGGCTTTCGTGTTCTCGTCGCCGCGCGCATCCTTGTACCCCAGCCACAGGATCGTCGACTTCGCAAGCGCCGCGTCGACGGGGCCGGGCACGACCGCGCCGTGCGGCGGGTCCGACTGCAGGACCTCGAAGGGGATATCGACGAGCTTGTCGTCGTAGATGTAGTAGCGGAGGGTGTACTTCCCGGGCCCCGGGAAGTGCGCGTCTTGGATCTCGTCGACGACGTCCTGGACGAGCGACTCTCCCTCGAGCTCGTACTTGCGCTCGATGAGGTTCACGACCTCGCCGTCCGGCCCGACGACCTCGCTCGCGTCCATATACATGCCGCCCGGCGCGGAAAGCCGGCGCCAGATCACGAACGGAAACGCGGCGCCCCCCGACGGTCCGAGGTAGACGACGTCGCCCGCGTCCGCGTCGGTGCGCGCGAGGATGCTGTCGGTCACGCGGAAGTCGTGGATCGTGACTGTCGGCACGACTCTCCTCAGCTCTTTGATTCCCCCCACCCATCCGCACGGACGGGGAACGCGCGCGATTATAGCGAGGGGTTCCGGCGGGTGCGTCTCGCCGGGAGCCGCCGCTAGAGTGACCCGCGATGGCCGTTCGCGTCCGGAAGAAGCCCCCGCCGCATCCGCTGGACATCCGCGACGTCCAGACGATCAAACACGATCGCGTGTTCATGCTCTCCGACCGCTACGGCGACGTGCCGAAGGGCAACGAGGCGGCGCTCGGGCTCTACTTCCGGGACACCCGCTTCCTGTCCGAGTACGAGCTGACGGTCGACGGGTTGCGGCCGACGTTCCTCCACTCGGAGGTCGACCGGAACTACTCGATGCTCGTCGAAACGACGCTCGAGGTCTCGTCAGTCGACCCGTCGGGCATCGTGACGAAGAAGAACATCTCGGTGTCCCGCCATCGGTGGCTCGAGCACGGGTTGCACGAGACGATCAAGGTGCAGAATTTCGGCGCGGCGTCGCGCAAGGTGCGGCTCGACATCAGTTTCGGCGCGGACTTCATGGATCTCTTCGAGGTTCGCGGCTTCCGCCGTAAAGAACGCGGGAAGATGCTGGACCCCGTCATGGACGACGGGCAGGTCACCTTCGCGTACGAGGGCCTCGACGGCGTGCGCCGCGAACTCGAGGTCGGCTTCGAGCCACATCCGAAGAAGATGTCGAGCGAGTCCGCGCGGTTCGAGCTGAAGATCGCGCCGCAGTCGTCGACCGCCATCGAGGTCAGTTTCCTGCCGCGGGCCGGCGGTGAGGAACCGTTGCACACGACACACGACGATCTCGAGCGCGAATACTCGAACTGGCGCAAGACGTGCACGCGCTTCAAAACGTCGTACCCGCAGCTGCAGCTCTACCTCGACCGGGCCGTGCTCGACCTCCGGATGATGCAGACCGATCTCGACGGCACGCCTGCCTTCGATGCCGGCGTGCCTTGGTTCTCGACGCTGTTCGGTCGCGATGCCCTGATCACCGCGTATCAGACGCTCGGCGTGAACAGCGATCTCGCGAAAGGGACGCTCGAGAAGCTCGCCGAGTACCAGGGCACGACGGTGGACGAGTGGCGCGAGGAAGAGCCCGGCAAGATCCTGCATGAGCTGCGCGTCGGTGAGCTCGCGGGCACCGGCGAGATCCCGCACACGCCGTACTACGGCTCGATCGACGCGACGCCTCTCTGGTTGCTCGTCTACGGCCGCGTCTGGATGTGGACGGCCGACCGCGCCTTCGCCGAGAAGCTGTGGCCCCACGCGGAACGCGCCCTCGAATGGATCGACAAATATGGCGACTTCGACGGGGACGGCTACGTCGAGTACCGGAAGAAGTCGGAGGGCGGGCTCGACAACCAAGGGTGGAAGGACTCGTACGACGGCATCGTGCACGAGGACGGATCCATCCCCGAGTCACCGATCGCACTCGTCGAAGTCCAGGGGTACGTGTACGACGCGTGGCGCCAGGTCGCGCGCGTGGCCGAGGCGCTCGGGCACACCGACGTCGCGCGCGAGCTCGAGAACAAAGCCGACAAGCTGAAGGAGCGCTTCAACGAGGACTTCTGGATGCCGGAGCTCGGCTACTACGCGGTCGCGTTGGACGGCAACAAGCACCAGTGCCGGTCGATCACGTCCAACCCCGGCCACGGGCTCTGGTCGCGCATCATCGACCCGGCGCGGGCCGGACGCGTCGTGCGCCGCTTGCTGTCGCCCGATATGTCGAGCGGGTGGGGGATACGGACGCTGTCGTCGAAGAGCCCCGCGTACGACCCGATCGGGTACCACACGGGCACCGTGTGGCCGCACGACAACTCGCTGATCGCGCACGGGATGAAGCTGATGGGGTTCGACGACGCTGCGAACAAGGTCGTGGATCAGCTCGCGCTATGCGGCGCGTTCTTTCCGGCCGGCCGCTTCCCCGAGCTCTTCTGCGGCTTCTCGCGCGACGACGTTCCGGTTCCGGTCGAGTACCCGGTCGCCTGCCGTCCACAGGCGTGGGCGACGGGCGCGACGCTCCTTATGGTTCGTTCCTACGGCGGGATCTCGGCCGACGCGCCGGACAACACCTTGTACATCCAGCGTCCGACGTTGCCGTTCTGGCTGACCCAGAACGACATCATCGGCATGCGCGTAGGGAACACGCGCGTCGACCTCGCATTCCACTCGCACGAGGGCTCGACGGGATGTCAGGTGACGCGGAAGGACGGCGACCTCGAGGTGCTGATCCGCTACTAAGAGATCCGATCCACGCGGAGGCGCCGCCCTTCGAGCACCCCGCGGTCGGAGAGGAACTCGAGCAGACCCGACGTCAGGTGCATGTCGGCGAGCTCGCCCACCGGTACCCACCGTGCGTCCGAGGCGTCGTCGCCGGGCTTCAATGAATCGGAGCGCGGGGCGCAGACGTAGTCGAGGATGACGTAGTGGTAGGTGATGTCGCCGTCGTCGTCGCGGACGACACGCTCGGCGACGCCGATCAGCCCGTCGACGTCGACGTCGATCCCTGTCTCCTCGCGCACCTCGCGGACGAGCGCTTCGCGCAGCGTCTCACCGACCTCGACGCGGCCGCCGGGGAGCGACCATTCGCCGCGCGCGGGCTCGCGATCGCGCTTGACGAGTAGGAGCGCGCCTTTGTCGACGACGATGGCGCCGACCGCGATCGCGGGATTGGTTGTCACGCGCGCGAGCCTACCACCACGCTTATCATGCGGCGCATGCCGATCGAGTGGGTGTTCCTCGACGTGGGCGGGATCCTCTTCAGCGACGCGTCGTATTTCGCGTCGTTGTATGAAGCGATCGCCGCGGCCGCGCCGGATACGACGCGCGCGGCGTTCGACGAGAGGTTCGACGCGCTTCGCGCCGGGCAGTCGGAGCCGTTCACCGAAGCTCTCGTGTCGGCCTTCGTGACCGATCCCGCGAGGCATGCGGAGGTTCGCGCGGACGCCGACGCGCGTTGGGAGGCGCGCGGCTATCGCGCCGAAGAGCTGTATCCGGAGGTGCCGTCCGTCCTCGCAACGCTGGCGCGCGACTACAAGCTCGCCTGCATAACGAACCACTTCTCTTGGGTGCGCGACCGCGCGCGCGACGCCGGCTTCGCCGAGCACGTGGGCGTCTGGGCGATCTCGGCCGAGATCGGCGTCGAGAAACCCTCCCCGGAGATCTTCGAACACGCGTTGCGCGCCGCCGGCACCGACGCGGGCAAGGCGGTCATGGTGGGGGACCGGCTCGACCGCGACATCGCGCCGGCGAAGAGCCTCGGCATGCGCACGGTGTGGGTCCTGCGCAACGAAGCGCCCGATGATCCGACGGCCGAGCAGCTCGCCGTCCCGGACGCGGCCGTGCGATCCCTCGAAGAGGTTCCCGCGATCGTCGCGGGCTGGTCGCGCTAGCGCTCGACGTTGCGCTTGCGCTCGGCGAGGGCGCGGAAGATCTCGTCCGACACCGCGGGGATGCCGTTCATCAGCGACGCGAACGAGGCCGCGTCGAAGACGAAGAGCCACATCCGCGAGTCGGCCGTAACCGTCGCGGTGCGCGGACCTTGCTCGAGCAGCGCGATCTCTCCGAAGTAGGAGCCGGGCCCGAGCCCGACCAGACGCGTCCCCGCGCGCGACACCGTTGCCGTTCCCTTGGCGATCACGAAGAACGTGTTGCCCGGCTGTCCTTCGACGGTGAGCTCCTCGCCGGGGTCCACGTGCAGCTCGTCGGCGAGCGACCCGATGCGCGACATCTCGACCTCGCTGACGTGCGCGAAGAGCGGCGACGCGCGCAGCCAGCTCCGCACCGTCTCGGTCCGCGGCGGCATGCTGTGTTTCTCGCCGGACATCGGCCCCCCGGATTGGGGCCGGCGTCCCCACGCGGCCACCATCTGCGCCTGCGAGATCCGGGCCTTGTCCGGGTCGGACAGGCGCGCGAGCTCGGCATCGAGGTCGGCTTCGCTCAACCCGCGCCGCGCCAGACTCTCGTAGAGGCGTTCGAGCGTGCCGATCGAACCGGCCGCCGCTGGTGACCCGCCCCAGATCAGCTCGTTGCGCGCGTCGGCCCCGACATCGACGAGCCCTTGCTTCATCAGCTCGCCGGGCAGTCGGCGTCCGTAGGTTTCGTCGGCGCCCGCCTCCCGCATGATCTCGGTCACGCCCTGCCAGACGCGCAGGACCGCGTCGCGGTCGTCCTCGGGGATCGTGGTGAGGAGAGCGCCGGTCGTCGGTGTCCAGTCCGCGTCCTCGAGCACCAGCCAGCCGCCGGGCTTCAGCGCGACGACGAGTCTCTTGATGATCTGCTCGCGATCCGGCAAGTGCTGCACGATGAGCCGTCCGTGGATGAGATCGAACTCCTCCTCCGGAAGTTCGTCGCTCACGAGGTTGTGCCGCCGCACGTCGAGGTTCGGTTTCTGGAGTATCTCGAGGAAACGAGTGTCGGTGTCGGTCGCGACGACCTTGCCGGTCGAGCCGACGCGGTCGCAGAGCCACTCGGTGATCGAGCCGCCACCGCCGGCGATCTCGAGGCAGTGCCACCCCGCACCGACGCCGACCGATTCGAGCAGGCGGACGGTCCCGGGGTCGTAGAGCGCTTCGAGCCCGGCGAGACGGGCGCGCTCCTTCTCCCACGAGTTATCGAAGACGTAGGTGCTCATCTGACCCTCCGGCTACCCCGGCCCGCATTCTGACGCGTGGACGCGTCCGCTGGCCAGCCCGCGCGCTCGGTCAGTGCGTGGTGGACGAGGAGAACTTGAAGTCCCGTACCTTGATCGCCGGCGCGCGGCTGCCGCCGAAGAACAGCTCCGTCGAGATCTCGGTTCGATCGCCGACCGCCTCGACGTTCATGAGAGCCTCGAGCGCGTTCTGCGTGTAGCGGAGATTCTTCACGCCGCGGACGATGCGCCCGTCCTCGATCAGGAACGTGCCGTCGCGTGTCATCCCCGTCAGGACGGTCTCTTTCTCGTTCACGACGTTCGAGTAGTGGAAGCGCGTGACGAGCAGGCCGCGCTCGGTCGACGAGACCATCTCGTCGGTGGTCGAGGTGCCGGGCTCCATCCGCATGTTGAGCGGCAGAGGCCCGTACGGGTTCGGGGGCGGGAGCCCGTGGCCCGTCGATTCCGTCGAGCCCTTGGCGGCCGTTGCCCGGTCCCACACGACACCGGCCGCGGTGCCGTGATCGATGAGGACCACGCGCTTGGCCGGCATTCCCTCGAAATCGAACGGGAGCCCGAGCGCGTCCGCCGCGATGGGGTCGTCGACGATGGTGACGAGGTCGTTCGCCAGCTTCTGTCCGATCTTCCCGGTCATGAACGAGCGACCCTCGAGGTAGGGCTTGGCGCCGAACCCGAGGTACCCGAGGAACTGGATCAGCGTCGAGGACGCGGCCGGCTCGAGGATGACGGTGTACGCGCCGGGATCGATCGGTTGCGGGTCGCGGCTGCGCTCCGCCTTATCGACCGCGCGTCGGGCGAGCGTGAGTGCGTCGAGGTCCGCGAACCGGCGCTCGAGCCGTTCCGCGTATCCGCTCGAGTCCGCCGCGATCGCGAGGACCGAGACGCCGGCGCGCGTCGTCCGGCCGTAGAGGCTGAGCCCCGTGGTCGCGCTGATGAGCACCTCGTCGGCCACGGTCTCGACGTAGCCGGCGCCCTCCATGTCGTTCGGGAACTCGCCGAGG
>JBASRP010000300.1:0-11779 GCA_049273905.1 Actinomycetota bacterium | reverse complement strand
CAACCGGACGCGCGACGCGGCGGAAGGACGGCGCCCGCACGTCGAGCGTCGCGCCGTTCCCCTGCGCGCGAGCGCCGGGCCACCATCCGCGGAGGCGCGAGACGTCGATGAGCTCCTCGTAGACGCGCCCGGGGGGCGCGTCGATGAAGAACTCGTCCGTCGTGTTCGTGCGTGTCACGGCCCGGGAGTATAGGCGCCTCGTTTCCGGAAGTACCCAGACCGAAATGGGGACTCCTCCGGCCCCGGATGAGCCCGAATCCGTCTACCGCCCCCGCCCTCCTCCGGACACCATCGTCGTGACGCGCACACGGCGCGACGAAGGAGGAAGACGTGAACACGACCGATCAGGTTGCGGACCGCCCGCCCCCGCTCCCCTCGTGGGGCTCCCGGCCGCCGAAACCGCCGCGGCGTCCGTTCAGGATCAACGTGGAAGACGACCTCATCGGGACGTGGTTCCCGCGACTCGGCGTCGTCGCGCTCGTGATCGGCGCCGCGTTCGGATACAAGCTCGCGGTCGACCGCGGCATCCTCGATCCACTCGCGCGCGTCGCACTAGGTATCGCCGGCGGCGTCGCTCTGCTGATCGTCGGTGAGGCGACCCGGCGCAAACAGTGGGACCGCTACGCGCAAGCCGTCACGGCCGGCGGGATCGGCCTGCTGACCCTCGTCGTGTGGGCCGCGCACAACGTGTACGGCTTGATCGATGGGCCGCAAGCGTTCTTGATGCTCGCCGCGATCACGGCGACGGGCGCGTTCCTGGCCGTCGTCAACGATTCGGAGGCGCTCGCCGTCCTGGCGACCGCCGTCGGGTTCCTGGGCCCGATCGTGGCGCGACACGACTCGATGCCGTCGCTCGCCGGTTACATATTCATCCTCGACGCCGGCGTCCTGATCCTGGCATCGACGCGCCGGTGGCACACGACGCCCTGGGTCGCCGCGGCCGGATCGTGGGTGTTGTTCGCGATCGCGGTGGATCACATCACGGTAGCGTCGGCGATCGCGTACGCGTCCGAGATCTTCGTCTTGTTCACGCTGGTGCCTTTGGTGACCGGCATCGCGCGCCCCACGCGCGTCGCCGACTCCGCGCTGGTGCTCGCCGGGACGACGGCGTTCGTCTACTACACGGTGGTCATGGGCCTGCTGAGCCGCGGTTACGTCGACGTACACGCGCCGTTCACCGCAGGGCTCGGCATCCTGTCCGGCGCCCTCGCGGTCGCGTCGGCGCGCGCACGGCGTACCGAAGCCGCGTTCGTCGAAGCCGGGATCGCACTGGTCCTCTGCACAGTGGCGGTACCGATGGGGACCGAGGGTGTCGCCGTCGGCTTCGTCTGGACGATCGAAGCCGCCTTGCTGCTGCTCGTCGGACACGCGTACAAGCTCCGGCCGCTCCGTCTGATCGGCCTTGGGCTGTTGGGCGTCGCGCTGGCCGACACCGTGTCGTTCGAGTTCGGGTTCGGAGCCGACTACCGGCCCGAGCGCCTGCTCGCTTCCTTCGCCTCACTTACGCTCGTGACGCAGATCGCCGCGCTCTACCTGGCGACGGTCGTCACAGGCGAGCACACTGAGAAGGACCTCGGCGTCGTCGCGTGGATCACGGCGAATGTCCTTTCGATCGCGTGGCTGAGTTGGGAGGCGCACGCGCTTCTGCTGCCGCGGCTCGACACGTACCGGGGGCTGCAGCTCGAGTCGCTCGCCTACACGGGGATCCTCGGCGTGTACGCCGGCGTGCTTCTCACGATCGGTGTGATCTTCCGCCTCCGCGGCGCACGCGCGTTCGCACTCGGTGTCTTCGCGCTCACGATCGCCAAGATGGTGGTCGCCGACATCTGGATCCTTCCGACGGAGTACCGCACGATCGGATTCATCGGGATCGGTGTGGTTCTGCTGGCCTGCTCCCTGTTGTACCACCGTTTCCGCGAGATGCTGTCCGTCACGCGAGAACGCACGACCGACTCAGAAACGTCCACCGGAGCCGCAGTGTAGGCTGCGAGCGAGATGGCGAACGAGAGAGACCGAGACGTCGCCGGCCGCCCGAAGAACGCGCGGCCGCGCGACGCGCTCGGGCGTCCGCTCCCTCGCGGCGCGGCCAACGAGATGCCGGAAGAGGGGCCGGCGAAGACGCCGGAGGAAGCTCTGCAGCGCGGGATCGACCACTTCAACGCCGGCCGATACTTCCAGGCGCACGAAACGTGGGAGGAAGGCTGGCATCCCGCGCCCGAACCCGAACGCGATTTCTGGCAAGGCATCACACAGCTCGCCGTCGGCCTGGTGCATCGCGGCCGCGGCAACGCGCACGGCGCGACGACGCTCCTGCGCCGCGGGGCGCAGCGTCTGCAGGGCTACGGCGAGGAGCACATGGGTCTCCGCACCGGCGAGCTCTCGCGGTGGGGCTTCGACACGGCGGATCGCATCGAGAAACGCGGCGTCGACACACCGATCGAGGTTCCCACGATCGAGAGGGAGGGCGCGTGACCGAGGCGATCCGCGAAACCTACGGCGACTTCACGTCGATCGTCGGCGAGAAGCCGTCCTGGGTGATCGGCGGGTTCCCGCTGCCGGACGGATCGTTCTGGGAGTACCGCGAGCCGGACGCCGTCGCGGTCGTGCAGAACGGCCGGCTGCGCGTCGCCGTCCGCGAGCTGACGCGCGCGCACGACACGATCCAGATCCTCGACAATGCGAAGCACATGTTCTTCTCCGCGCGGACGTTCGACGTTCCGCCCGAGGGTGGCGTGTCGTTCGAGCTCGAGATCCGCTCGATGTGCAACAAGACGACGCCGGGCGATCTCTACGATGGATTCGTGTCGTTCAACCTTCTCGATTTCAGTGAGGGCGGCGCGCTCGACTGGTTCGTGGGTCACGATCGCATCGCGCCGGTGTACGCACGTCTTCCGTTCCCGGGCGTCGTGGCCGGCGACGCGAAGCCGCTGAAGTACTTCGCCATCTTCGAGGAGTTCGAACACACGCCCGGCGATCGGCGCCGCGCGCGGATCGCGTACGACCGCGCGCTCGACGAGGTGCGTTGGTGGGTAGACGGCGAGCTGACGTGGCGCTACACGCCGCCGGTGAAGTTCAACGGGTTCATCGCCGCGCTCGGGATCATGACCGAGAAGGACCTCGCCCGCGAGGGCTCGAGCTCGGTGCACGGCCAGGGCATCCTCGCGGAGTGGAGCCCGCTCGAGATCACGACCTGGGCGGGCGGCGACGCGCGACCGGCCGAGCTCTTCGGTTAGTCCCGGAACACCCCGTCCTTCGCACGTTCGCGGAAGTCGAACTTCCCGAAGAAGCCGGCGTCGGCGAGCTCCACCCACTCGGCGTGCGGCCCGGCGTACTTCCCGTTGATCGTCGCCAGCTCCGGACGCCGCGGGAGCGCGAGGGGCGGCAGGTTCACGTCGGGCGAGCCCTCGAGGGGATTCTCTCCGCCGTTGCCCTCCGGAACCGGAGACGCGGCGCAGCCAAGCCCTTGCAGTGCATGCAGAGGGATCTCCGGAGGCTCGCTCGCGAACTCGGGATGCGCGTTCGCAGGGTCGAAGTCGAAGACCTCATTGAGATTATGGATCTCGGGTGCGAGGTCGCGCGACCCGAGGTTCAGCACACCGTCAGTGAAGGTGGATAGCGAGCCCAATTCGAAGCGCCACTGCAAGAACTTCAACATCGATGTGTGATCGAACAGATTCTGCGCAACCATCCCGCCGCCGCCCGGGCCTTGCCGCGTGAACGGAGAGGCGACGACCGTGGGAACGCGGAAACCGAGACGGCCCCAGTCCTCGCAATGATCGACGCTCGCGTCGGGGTCGTAGACGCGCGGCGGCGGGACGTGATCGAAGAAGCCACCGGGCTCGTCCCACGTGACGATATACGCGGCACCGGTCTTCGTCGCCGGGTTCCACCACTGCGGACCCTGGGCAAGGGCGAGGAACGTGTCGGACAGGTAGCGCTGCCCCCACATCACGTCGTGCGCGGGATGATCGTCGTTGCCCCACACGTAGAACGACGGATCGACGAAGACGACCGGTGTCAGAAGCCCCGCCGCCGCGTCGACGAAATAGTCGGCGATGAAGCGCACCTTGCCCGGGTTGGCGGTGACGCGGTTGAAGAAGAGCATCACCGTGGCGAGATCGCTGTGGTAGTACGTCCACGGGATCCCAGCCGCATCGAGTTGATGGAAGATCGTGGGCCAGGGATGCCCCGTGGGCTGAGGGTTCTCGAATGTGGGCGTAGGGATGTCGTTCCCCTTCGTGTCGCCGGCGCGGTTCGGGTCGCGCTGCCCGCCGTTCCCCGACACCCAATACCGTCGGTTCGGGAACGTGGGTCCCAGCACCGACGAGAAATAGCGCGAGAACGTCGTGTAGTTCGTCGCGAGCCACGCGAGGAACGGGATGTCGTCGGCTTTGTAATAGCCCATCGCATCGGCGCCCGAGCGCGACATGAAGCCATTCATCGCGCCGCCGTTGAACTCTTCGCGGCTGCCGTTCCACCCGTGATCGGGATCGGACCCGAGGCAGTGCGTCGGCATGCGATAGGTGGTCACCGTTGTGGCGTCCGCGACCGGATACACCGTCGGGTTGGTCGCAGGGCCGCCGGGGCAACCGGGAACCTGGAGCTTTGTCGGCTGGATGAATCCTTCTTGCACGCCGTCGATCGCCGTCCCCATCCAACCGAGGTAGTGATCGAGCGAGCGGTTCTCCATCATCGTCAGAACGATGGTGTCGATGCCGCTGTTCTTCGGGTCCGGAAGGCCGGCAGACGCGCCGACGAGGGCCCGCGCGATCTTGCTCGACTCCAGCGCGGCGAGCGCGCCGATGCCGAAGGCTCCCTTCAGGAAGTTCCGACGCTCGATACGTCGCGCGGCGAACTCACGCGCTTGTTCAAGGAAATCGCTCAACGTGGTCTCCCCAGTCGAAGCCGCCGCAGAGAGCTTCTACGGCGACCCTGGGAATCCTTCGAACGAGCGGTGAAGGGAGGCCGAACGCCTCGTTAACGGAGGCCGCGGACGACGAGAGCAACGACGAGGACCGTGGCGGTGAGGATCGACGCGCCGAGCGTGGCTCCGAGGAGCTGGAAGTAGTTCGGAAGGATCGGAGTTCGGCGCGCCCGGCGCACGGCGGCGACCAGCGGTACCACCGCGACGACGCCGACGATCGCGCCTGGAGGCCAGAGCCCGATGATCGATTGGGCGACGAGCAGCCCGTAGATCACCACGATCGAGACGCTCGAAACGGTCAGCGCGCGATCGTGCCCGAGAACGGCGACGGGCGTCATCTTGCCGGCCGACGCGTCGGCTTGGAAGTGCAGGAAGTGATGGTGGAAAAGCACAAGGGTTGTGAGGAGCCCCGGCACGTATGACGCCCACGCCGCGTCGGAGGTGATGTCGAGCGCCTGCACGTAGAACGAGCCGACGAGCGGCAGATAGCCGAACGAGATGAAGATGCCGATCTCGCCGAGCCCGCGTCCGATGTAGCCGTAGCGGACCGGCGGCGCGACGTAGAAGAACGCCAGCAGGAAGCCGACGGCGCCGAGCAGCAGGACGAGAGGGCCGCGCGCGATCGCGAGTGCGATGGCGCACGCCAGCGCGATCGCGAAGAGTCCGCCGGCGAGCTGCAGGGTCTGCTGCTTCGACATAACACCCGACGCGATGAGTCCCGTCCCCGTCGCGACACCGGTCGGGTCTGTGCGCGCCGCGGCGTCGGCGCCGGAATCCTCGTCGAAGTAATCGTTGATGACGTTCGCGCCGAGGTGCATCGCGGAGGCACCGACGAGCGTGACCAGGAACCATCCCCACGAGAAGAACCCTGTCTTCGACCAGGCGAGCGCGCTGCCGACGGCGATGGGCGCGAGCATGACCGGGAGGACCTTCGCCCGGGTGGCCTGAATGAACAGCGCGACGCCGCGCTCTTGCTCAGGCAAACGTGAACTCGGTGACCGGCGGCCGGCTCATGATGTCGGTGTACTTGAGCCGGTCGACGTGGATCCGCACCGCCGTCCAAGGAGCCATGCGCAGGAACGGCCCGGCCATCGGCGACTTGGATTCGAGCCGCTTCATGATCGCGTCGCCGTCGGCGTCGTCCTCGACGAGCTCGACGCTCCCGGTCCCTTGCGCCCAGCGATCGGGGTTGTCGCCGGCAACCACGAACGCCACGCGCCGCGACTCGCGCATCATCGCGAATTTCCGCGACGCGTTCAGAAGCGCGCAGCAGATGTCGAGCTTGCCCGCCGAGGGCTCGTCCTCGACGAAGAACACCTTCGCGATCCACGGGTCGGCCGGGCCGGAGGCCGCCGCGATCGACATCGTGTGGTACAGGTCGAAGAGGCTCTTGATCGCGCCCACGCGCTCGTCGGCCTCGCCGGCCGTCGGCGGACGATCCTGCTCCACGGAACCCTTCGCGCTCATCGTGTCTCAGGCTATTTGTGACGCGACCTCGTCGCAAAACGGCGCCGCGGCCGCGACACGCCAACTACGATGGGCGCCCGTGGAGCCGGAACCCAACGCCGAACAAGCGGAGCTCGCTCGCACGGTCGCGCCGACGCCCGGCCTCTTCAAGCGCAACCCGGATTTCACGAAGCTTTACGCGGCGCAGCTGATCTCTTTCGGGGGCGACTGGTTCGCGAGCGTCGCGTTGCTGACGGTCGTTCTCGAGAAGACGCACAGTGCCACGCTCGCCGCCCTCGTGTTCGCCGCGCAGACCGTTCCGTTCGCCATCGTCTCTCCCTTCGCGGGCGTCATCGTCGACAGGCTCGACCGCAAGGTGATCATGGTGTCCGCGGACCTGATCCGCGTGTTCCTCGCGCTCGGGTTCATCCTCGTGCAGTCGCGGAGCACGATCTGGGTGATCTTCGTCCTCCTCTCTCTGCTGTCCGCGTTCTCAGCGTTCTTCGAGCCGGCCTCGTCCGCTGCCCTCCCGAATCTCGTTTCCCGCGCGGATCTCGCGCGGGCCAACGTCCTCATCGGGTCGGCGTGGGGAACGATGCTCGTCGTCGGAGCCGCGCTGGGCGGCCTCGTCGCGGCCACGCTCGGAAACACGGCGGCTTTCGCCGGCGACGCGATCTCGTTCGCGGTATCCGCGGCCCTCCTTCTTTCCATCCGCGGACGCTTCCGAGAAAGCGAACGCGTCCGCGAGCACGGCGTCACGATCGCCACCGATATCCGTGAAACGATCTCGTTCGCACGCCGCGAACACCATGTTCTCGCTCTGCTCGTCGTCAAAGCGGGTTTCGGGATCGCGGCCGGTGCCATCGGCCTGATCAGCGTCTTCGCAGTCGACGTGTTCCACGGCGGCGCCGGGACCATCGGACTCCTGATGAGCGCGCGCGGCGTCGGCGCGCTCGTCGGTCCGTTCCTTATCCGGTCATGGATGCGTGGGCGCGACGAGAGACTGTTCACCGGACTGTCAATCGCGGCCGTGATCTTCGCCGTGGGGTACGGCCTCTTCTCGATCGCGCCGGCCGCGTGGCTCGCCGCCATCGGCGCGTGCATCGCGCATATCGGCGGCGGCTCGACGTGGACGCTGTCGACGTACGGGCTCCAACGATTCACGCCGGATGCGATCCGCGGCCGCGTCTTTTCATTCGACTACGGCCTCGTCACCCTGACGCTCGGCTCTTCGGTGTTCTTCGCGGGCCTCGCCGCAGACCACATCGACGTTCGCCTCGTCATGGGCACCATCGCAACCATCGCGTTCGCGTGGGCGATGGCGTGGACGGTCTGGCGACGACGTCTTCTAGGAGGCGCTACGGCGCCACGAGCGTGATCGGGTTCGACATCGCCTCGAAGCCGGACCCGCGCATCAGCTGCAGACGGTAGTCGCCGGGCGCGAGGCCGGACAGTGTCACCGTCAGGTGGTCGCCGATCACGGGGCGCGCGAAGATGGGGATCCCGTTGAGCAACACCAACAACGTTCGCCGCTGTTTGCTGGGCTTCGCGTTGAGCACGCTCGCCGTGAACGTCGCGCGCGACGCCGCGAGCTCGTCGCCCATCATCACCTCGGGGCCGCCCGCACTCGCCGTGAAGCGCAGATCCGGACCGTCCGGTCCGAAGAACTTCACGTACGCGTGCCCGGCGAGGATGCCGTCGCGGATCCCGCTCTCGGACAGCTCCGGCGCGTACACGACGGTCGTTCCCTCCCCCACCGGCGCGTTGAGCGCGAGCGGGAGACCGCCGATCGGCGAGATCTGGCCCGCCTTGTGCGAGTCGCTCGACGCCACGGCTGTGATGTCGTAGCCCATCGCGCGCAGGTGGTCGTACCACGCGACGGCGAGGACGGTGAACGGGTTCGGCCCGAGCTCGTCGCCTTCCGGCGCGGCCGTTCCCGCCGGGCCGGTCTGCACCTCGAACGCGTCGACCTTCGACCAATCGGTCTCGGCGTCGGAGTACGACCACGAACATCCGCGGCAGAAGTTGCTGAACGCCGGCACCTGCGAAGGGAAGATCGTCGGATGGTTCACTTGCGTCCAGCCGCGCTGCGATCCGTCGGCGTTCTTGGCGGACAGGATGTCGTTGAAGATCCGGCTCGCCGGCTGCGCGTTGCGCACCTTCGTTAGAGACCCGTCCTCCGCGCGGACGTAGATCGCCCCCGTCCGGTAGTCGACGTATCGATGCGTCGCGTGGTTGTTGATGTGCCCGCGATATGTGATGACCTCCGCCGAGCGGATGATGAGATGCCCCGGGTAGTTGGCCTGCAGCCGGCCGATCTCCCCCCAGTGCCGGCTCGTCACGTAGTCGGACAGCGTGATGAAGTCGAGCCCCGCCTGATCGAAGCCGTAATCGAACGTCTCGACCATCGTCGCATCGTT
Source organism: Actinomycetota bacterium (assembly GCA_049273905.1). Lineage (GTDB taxonomy): Bacteria > Actinomycetota > AC-67 > AC-67 > AC-67 > JBASRP01. The sequence goes on along the minus strand of JBASRP010000300.1, from coordinate 2,989 downwards.
CGGGCTCGAGTGTTCCGCGTGCACGTGCACGTCGCCCGAATACCAGCCCGCGTTCGGGTTCGCCGGCGTCTCGTCGTACGGCGCCGGTTCCCACGGCGCATCGAGATCCGACGCGACAGCGTCGTTGAAGATCTCGAGCCGCCAGTTCACGAGCCCGCTCGGATTCGCTTCCGTCGCTCCCGTCACCGCGGCGACGCCGATCTCGGCGGCCCACTCTCCCGCGCGGATCGGCCCGGGGAGGAAACCGACCGTCGTCGACGCTTCGGGGGTGATCAGCACGTTGGGCCGGCTCGATCCGCCCCAGCCGCGGAACTCGTTCTCGTCGAAGAACGCATCGCCTGCCGGACGCGGCTGGTAGATCCCGAGATCGAGCGTGTTCCGCAACGTAACGACGCCGGGGATCGAGATCGTCGGGCTCGGCTGGTCGTAACAGATCTTCACGCGCACGCGCGTTGCGCCCGACGGCATGTCGAACGGCACCAACACGTACGAGCCTTGCAACTCCTTCGCGAACGACCCTGTGATGACGCGATCGGGCGTGCCGTTGTCGCCACTGCACGCCTCCGGAACCGCGGGACGCGCGGTGGTCGGCTGCAGGAACGCGCCGAAGAGCAAGAGGGCCGCGGGGAGGCGCTTCATCCCTACGGTTTTCGCCGCGTGCCGGAGGTCTCCTGTGCCGCCCGATCCGCGAGCACGGCCATCGCCGCGTTCCGGCCCGGCGCCCCCATCACGCCGCCGCCGGGATGCGCGCCGGCGCCGCATAGGTACAAACCTTCCACCGGCGTGCGCGCGCCGCCGCCCCATCCGCCGACCGGCCGCTCGCCGAAGAGCCGCCCGGGCAGGATCTCGCCGTGGAAGATGTTGCCCCCCGTCAACCCGAAGCGTTCCTCGAGATCGGGCGGCCCGAGCACCTGCCGGACCATGACCGCGTCCGGCACGTTGGGCGCGTGTCGCGCCAGAACTTTGATCACCGCGTCGCCGGCGCGCTCGCGCAATGCCGGCCACTCAGTGGGCGGCACCTGTGGCGCGTACTGCGCGAAGCACGTGACGGTGTGCACGCCCTCGGGCGCGAGCGAGTCGTCGACGGCCGTCCCGCAGAACACCTCCATGAACGGCTCCTCGCTGAGGCCGCCTTCGGCGGCCTGGCGCCACGCCGTCTCGAGGTAGTCCACGCTCGGACAGATCTCGACGGTGCCGGTGTGTTGCGGACCGACCGTCTTGCCGGGCAGCGCCACGTAATCGGGAAGCTCGCGTAGCGCGAGGTTCACCTTCACGACCGAGCCGCGCGTGTCGATGTCCTCAACGGCCCGGCGCGTGGCATCGTCCAAAGCGCCGCCCGGGAGCAATCTCAGGAAGGTCCGTTTGGGGTCGGCGTTCGAGAGCACGGCGCGGGCGCGGACGACCTCGCCGCTCTCGAGGCGCACGCCCTCGCCGGGCAGGATCTCCGCGACCGGGGAGTCGGTCAGGATCCGGGCGCCGGCCTCGAGTGCCGCCGACGCGATCGCCTGCGACACGGAGCCCATCCCCCCGCGGACGTACCCCCAGGTGCCGTCCACGCCGCCGACGCCTCCGAACAGATGGTGCGCCATGACGTACGCGGTTCCCGGCTCACGCGGTCCGGCCGCGGTGCCGATGATCCCTTGCGTAACGAACGCGCCTCGCAGAGCGTCGGTAGAGAAGAAGGTCTCGACGACCTCGGCGGCCGACGCTTCGACGGCCAGGCGGAATACATCGCCGAGCCCGGAGCGTTGCGCGGAGGTTCGCACCTCATCGAGGGGAGGCGCGTCGCGGAGCAGGAACGATCGCAGGAAAGGAATCGCCTGGTTCCAGAAGGCGTTGTACCGGTCGTAGCCCTCGGCTTCGGAAGGCGAGAATCGCCGCAATTCGTCCCGCGTTCGGGCCGGATCGCGCCAGATGAGCAGGGAACCGCCCTCCGGAAGGGGTATGAAGAGTTGTGGATCCTTCGGGATCACCTGGAGGCCGCGGCGAGCCAGGTCGAGTTCGGCCCAGATCTCCGGAAGCAGCAGGGAAAGGGAGTACGCGCCGGTCGAGGTCCTGATTCCGGGAGCGAGCTCCTCGGTGACACAGGCGCCGCCGAAGATCGGACGGCGCTCGCAGAGAACCACCGAAAGCCCTGCTCGGGCGAGGTATGCCGCGGCGACCAGGCCGTTGTGGCCGGCGCCGACGACCACCACATCGACGATCTCGGAGGGCACGGCGACAAAGCTAGCGTGCAGTCGAGGCGGAAACGCGAGAGAATCGTCGCGCACCACAGGAAACGTGACCGGATCGAGCGAAATGTGCGGATCGAAGAGGGGAAATGGCACGAGCAACCGATGAAGAGGTGCCGGTCAAGGCCGCTGAGCCGGACGAGGACCTCGAAGAAGACGTAGAAGACGCCGAGCTCCTGGCCGAGGTCGCCGAAGACATCGAGGCCGAGGAAGAGGAGGAGGCGCCCGTCGCCGTCGTCCGGCCCGAAGAGGCCGAACGGCTGGGCGACCTCGACGCGCTGGGCACCTACCTGCGCGAGATCGGCCGCTACCCGCTGCTCAACGCGGCGCAAGAGGTCGAGCTCGCCAAGCGCATCGAGAACGGCGTGAAGTCGGCCAAGAAGCTGTCCAAGGACGGCTCGGTCACGGCCGCCAAAAAGCGCGAGCTCCAGCGCGGTGTCCGCGACGGCGAGATGGCGAAGCACGACATGGTCCAGGCCAACCTGCGCCTGGTCGTGTCGATCGCGCGCCGCTACCGCGCGACCGGCATCCCGCTGCTCGACCTTGTTCAGGAAGGCAACATCGGCCTGATGCGCGCGGTCGACAAGTTCGACTGGCGCAAGGGATTCAAGTTCTCCACCTACGCGACGTGGTGGATCCGTCAAGCGATCCAGCGCGGCATCGCCGACCGCGGCCGCGCCATCCGTCTGCCGGTGCACGTGCACGAGCTCCTCGTGCGCGTCCGCCGGGCGCGCGCGGAGCTCGAGGCGCAGTACGGC
>JBASRP010000403.1:0-3877 GCA_049273905.1 Actinomycetota bacterium | reverse complement strand
GTGATGCAGAGCTCGCCGGCCACGGAGCCGCACGCCGGCGCGGTCTTCCGCATCGGCGGCAGGCGCTTCATCACCGGCAGCAGGATCGACGTCGGGTGCGCGGCGTCCTGGAGAATCGTGACGACGCCGGGCGCGTACGTCTCGTACATGTAGATCGAGATCGGATCGCTGAACGGCGGCGTGTGGATCTGCAGTACCAGCTGGTGTCCGGCCCGCCACACGTGCCCGAGCGGCCAGATCTCGATCTCGTACTTGTTGATCGACGTCGGCGTCACGGGCACGACCGACTGGTAGTCGTAGTACGGGCGGTAGATGGCGCCCGACGGCGTGCGCTTCGACTTCTTGGCGTTGAAGGTGCCGTTATAGCTCGCGCGCAACAAGCCGCGCTGCACGAACACGGTCTCGCCCGTGGCCTTGTTCACGTCGAGGACCTCGGCCCACAGATCGCCGTCGGCGCCGGACAGCTGCGCCCACAGCGACAGGTTGATCGGTCCCGCGAGCGCGGTCGTGCGCGTGAAGTCGAGCGTGTAGCGCGCGGCGTCCGGCAAGCCCGTCGTGAACCCGTACGGCGTGAGCATGTCGTTCGTCGGCAGTGGCACCGAGTGTCCCATGTTCAGTGTCGTGTGCCGGCCGGTCCCCGTGTCGAGATACTGCACCGCCGGGTCGTTCGCGCCCGCGCTGCGCGACAGCGTTCCGTTGCCGCGCAGGTAGTAGCGCGTCCACGCGACGTCCTTCGCCGGCAGCGGCCAGTCGCTCGCGACGTACGGCGCGAGTCGATCCGCGCCCATCGACTCGAAGTACAGGAGCACGCGCTTCTTGGGGTCGAGCACGTTCGCGCAGCGGTGTCCGAGCGTCGTGATCGCCCTCTTGTTGCCCTTGGCGAGGATCCAGCAGTCGAACCAGTCGCGCTTGTTGCCCGTCGGGTCGTTGGGGTTGTGCCGCCCGGTCGAGATCGTCATGCGCTTCGGCAGGTTGCGAGGGATGTTCTCCCACAGCACATGACCGCCCCGCGGGCCGGTCTGCTCATCCTGGTACTGCTGCCCGAGTTGGATCGGCACCTTGATTCCGTTGATGTGCGCCAGCAGCGAGTTCTGGATCGCCCACGACTCCGGCGTCGCGAACGGCGAGCCGTACGTGTCGAGGACTTGCTGCGGCTGCGGCAGCAGATCGGTCCCGAGGTGCGACGCGTAGTTCGCCGCGCAGTGCTGGTCGTCCATGATGAACGGCTGGTTCGACTGGTGTTCGCTGAGCGGACGGCTCGCCGCGCCCCATAGGACGGGGAAGCCGTAGTTCATGACGCCGCCGGGATAGATGATCCCGCGGTAGAAGTCGTCGATAAGCCCCGACACGGCGACCGCGCGCAGGTGCTTCGGGTGCTCCGCCGCGATCAGGAAACCCGTGAGCCCGCCGTAGGAGTGACCGTAGATGCCGACGTCGCCGTTCGACCAGCGCTGCTTCGGGATCCAGTTGTCGATGATCCAAGCGACGTCCTTGCTCGAACGTTCGCTGAAGAGCGCGAACGTTCCGGCCGAGCAGCCGGTGCCGCGCAGCGACACGCCGACCACGATGTAGCTCTTGTTGCCGACGAACGAGGAGTCGTTCGGATCCGAGGCGCCGCCGTACCCCTCGGCCTGCACGAGCGTCGGGTAGCGGCGGCTCGCGACGTAGCCGTCCGGATAGAAGACGCGGAGGGCGATCTCGGTCCCATCGTCGACCGGCACGTAGATCATGGGGGTCGGCGGCGGCGGGGCGGCCCGGCCGAGGCCCACGACCAACGGGGTCAGCGCCAGGACCAGCGCGATCGACAGGACCTTCCTCATCGTGAAGCCTCCCTGGGGCTCTGAGGTATGGAAATGTTCGCCCCAGCGGGGCCGGAATCCTGTTACCGCTGGCAGTGCCGGCACCAGTACGTGGTCCGGCCGGCGACCGTCGCGCGCGTTAGTTTCGTTTTGCACCGCGGACAGCGTCCGCCGCGTGTGCGGTGCCCGGTGAGCCACGACCGCGCGCCCGGGACGAACCCGTCGCGGCACCACGCGATGAGCACGTGGCGCATGGCGCGGTAGAGAGAGTCGCGTTGTTTCGTGCTGAGGGCGCTCGCCGTCCGCGTCGGCGCGATCCGCGCCCGCCACAGCGTCTCGTCGACGAGCAGGTTGCCGAGCCCCGCGATGTTGCGCTGCTCCATCAGCACGGCCTTCAACCCCGCGCGGTGATCCAGGACGTTGTCGAGCATCGCGCGCGTGACCGCGAGCGCGTCGGGCCCGAGGTATCCGGTGAGCTCCTGGACTCCGCCCTCATCGCGCGCCAGCCACACACCGCCGAACTTGCGCATGTCGCGGTACCGGAGCTCGCCGTCGTCGAACACGATGACCAGACGGTCGTGCGGGTGCTCCTCACCGCCGTCCCACAGGAAATCTCCGGTCATCCCGAAATGGAAGAGGACCGCGGGACCTGCCACGCGGCAGATCAGCCACTTGCCGATCCGGTCCGGCGTCTCGAACGTGCGCCCGGCGATCGCGCGGTCGATCGAGCGAGGACTGGCGTTGCGCACGATCGCCGGATCGCCGCGTACGCGGCGGATGGGTTTGGCGGTCGCGTGCTTCTCGAAGAACCGGCGGAACCCCTCGACGTCGGGAAGCTCAGGCACCCGGGTATATCCCTCCCGAAGGTGTCTGACGCGTCAGACACTGTCGACACTGTCTGACGCGTCAGACGCTTCGTCGCAGGGTACCGACCCCCGGCGACACCGCGGACGGTGAGACTTCGCTACGGCGCGATGTTCTGGTTCAGGCGGAACAGGTTCGTCGGGTCGTACTTGTTCTTAAGCGCGACGAGCTTCGCGTACTTCTCGGACCCGTAAGCCGAGACGACCCGGTCGGGCCCCTCGTCCCCTATGAAGTTCACGTACGCTGCGTCGATCGCGAACGGCGCGACAACCTCGTGCAGCTCCCGCGTCCACGCCATGTTCTTCTCATCGTCGGCCGCGTCCTCCCACGTCGAGTCCATCTGGACGAAGTAGCCGGGCTCGCGAAGCGGGAAGGCCGTGGCGTCCGGCGCCACGTCGGTGACGGCCCCATTGAGGGGGATGATGGCGACCTGGGTCCGCGGTGACGGCGCCGTGCCGGCGCGGTCTGCCAGGATCTCGAGGAGCTCGGTCGGCAACGGATCTTTGACGAACGCCGACTTCCAGTACCAGCGCGTGCCGGCCGGCGCGTCGTCGTCCTGGATCTGCTGCGCCATCGTGTACGGCATCGGCAGCACCAGCTCGAACGCGGGCGTCCCGAAGGTGCGCACCGGCTGGAATCGTTTCTCCGCTTCCTCCGCCGGGCCCGGGTACGCGGATATGAAGCCGACGACCTTCTTGCCGAGGAGCTCGGGCGGGAAGATCGGCATCGGCGGCTCGAGCGGGATCGTCATGAACGCGAGCAGTAGCGCCATATCCTTCGGACCGGTGGCGATCGCGTCCCGGTAGAACGTAAGCGCCTCGAGCGCGACCTCCGGCGGGTGCAGGATCAGCGCGACGTGCATCTCGGTGACCGGGTGCAAACGGTACTCCAACGACGTGACGATGCCGAAGTTGCCGCCACCGCCGCGCAGGCCCCAGAAGAGGTCGGCGTTCTCCCGCTCGCTCGCGACGACGACGCGGCCGTCGGCGAGGACGACGTCTGCGCCGATCAGGTTGTCGCAACTCAAGCCGTGTTTCGGCGAGAGGATCCCGTAGCCTCCACCGAGCGTCAGCCCGGCGATCCCCGTGGTCGACACGACGCCGCCCGGCGTCGCCAGGCCGAACACCTGCGTCTCGCGGTCGACGTCGCCCCACGTGCAGCCGCCCTGCGCGCGCACGGACGACGTCGCCGGGTCGACGCGCACGCCGCGCATG
>JBASRP010000381.1:0-4305 GCA_049273905.1 Actinomycetota bacterium | reverse complement strand
GTTCGGGCACGGCTGGGACGTCACGCCGCCCAGCGCTAGGTCGCCGGAGCGCCAGCGTGGAACCCCGCCGCCCCGGAACCCGAGCGGTGTCAGCGCGATCTCGCCGGGCGACTGCTCGCCCAGCGGCTCGCCCGTCTCCGGGCTGAGGACTTCGATCACCTCGAGGTCGGGTGAGGTGTGGAAGCCGAACGTCTCGGTCTTGCCGGACGGCACCGCGCACTCGGCCCACAAGATGCGGCCCTCGGCGATGCCGTAGGCCGCGGCGATGCGGGCTTCCGACGCGCCAGACGCGGCGAGCTCCTCCCCCAACTGTTCGCGCTCGGCGCGTGTGAGCGAGCGCCCCACGGCGACAACGACCGCGAGCTCGGAAAGATCGATCCCCGCATCGCGCGCCGTTGCCGGGAACCCGACGACCTCCTCCGCAGACACGGCGACGGCGGTTGGCCGCGCAGACTCGAACGCCCATAGCGCGCGAGCGAGCTCGCCTCCCTCTCGCCGCGAGTGGATCGCGCTCATGCCGACGCCGTGGGCCATGTAGTAGATGCCCCAGAAGTCGAGTGTCGGGCCGAAGGGGATCAGGTTGAGAAGCCGGTCCGTGCGTTCGAGACCGACGAGCTTCGCGGCGCGCGCGCCGGCGCGGGCGAGCAGATCGAGATCGTCGCGCGTGTAGGCCACGGTGATCGGCCCGCCGGGCCCGGGCGCGAGGTGTATGTGGATCGGCCGCGACGCCGCCTCGATCGCGAGCTGCTGCACCTCCTCGCCGCCGAAGAGACGCGCGGTTGCGACGCGGTACAAGACGCTACGGTCGCTGAAGCGACGGACGCCCTCTGAGGTTCCCTGAAGGATCAACCCCTGTGCGCCGTCCGGGTTGCGGATCTGATCGAGGACCTCGACGCGCGTCGCCGGCGGGATCTGAGCGAGCTCGTCCAGGCCCTTGATCCGCCGGGCGTCGATGCCGGCCGCCTCCAGCCGCGCACGCGCGGTGGGCACGTGACCAAGCTGCATCTGGAGCAGCGTCTGACGAACGAGCTGATCCTGGATGCGCCTGTTCTCGCTGGGAGAACGGTGGTCCCACGGGCGCGCCACGGCGCCGATTATACGAGGCTGGAGACACAGCGGAGGGAGCTACCGAATAACGGGAGAGAGTTCCTTGTCGAGCTCCTTCAATATCTCTTGCGCCATCATGTGCCACGCGTAATGGGAAGGTCCTTTGCCTCCGATGACCTCGAGCCGTGTTCCGCCTTCCTCTGTCGGGAGCATCACAACATGCGCGACCGGGGGGGCTCCGGGCCCTGCGTAGTTGCCGCCGAGATGGCGTGGCGCGACAGTGATGGTCTCATCGGTCCTCTCGTAAACGGCGAATCTTGAATTCTCGATCGCGGCCAAGACGGCCCGTTGGACGACGGCTGGGTCCTTGGCAAACGTCCTCGTTCGTGAAAGACGTGAGTAACGCCATCCCCTGTAGTAGAGGTTCGCAAGCCAACCGACGGTGGCTATTCCCGCGACTAAGAGGAAGACGAGAAGCGCACCCCAGAGCACATCGTTATCGGTCCACTTAGCGAGTCCACCAATAAGCGTGCCAACCCCGGCGAGCAGGAAGATGACCCAAGATACCCGGTCGACCGGTGCATCGCCCATACCGGTTTCATATTGCTCCTCTATCGGCTGCACGGCTAGGCTCCGGCCCTTGCCATGAGTGAAGAAGCCAATTCTGACGTCCTCAAGCTCACCGGTGAGCGGACACTCCCCGGCATCCCCGAGGAGAACTACTGGTTCCAGCGCCACGTCGCCGCGTACGACTACGCAGCCACGCTGGTGCACGGCGAGGTCCTCGACGCGGGCGTCGGTGAGGGCTACGGCGCTGCGATCCTCGCGCGCGCCGCCACGACGGTCGTGGGCGTCGACCTCGAGCCCGAGGTGATCGAGCAAGCGGCGGCGAACTATCCCGACGTTCGTTTCGAGCGGGCCGATCTCATGGAACTCCCCTTCGCAGAGGAGAGCTTCGACGCCGTCGTCTCTCTCCAGGTCATCGAGCACCTCCCGCGGCCACGCGAGTTCGTGTCGGAGATCGCCCGCGTCCTGCGGCCCGGCGGCCGCCTCATCCTATCGACGCCGAACCGGTTGACTTTCTCGCCGGACGGGATCCGCAACCCGTTCCACACCGTCGAGTTCGCGCCCTCGGAACTGCGCGCGGTCCTCGAGGCGGCACTCACCGTCGAGCGCTTGGCCGGGACGTTCCACGGCCGACGCATCGCCTTCGGCGAGAGACTCACGCGCCGCTCGTTCGCGGAGCGCCTCATCACGACGCCGGTCCCCGAGTGGCCCGCGCGCTTACGCCGCGCCGTCGCCCGCGTCACGCCGAAGGATTTCCGCATCCGCGACGCCAACGTCGAGCGATCCCTCGATCTCGTCGCCGTCGCGCGGCGCTAGCGCCGTGGGCATCTTCTCTCTCGTCCTCCACACACACCTGCCGTACGTCCGCCGCAACGGCGTCTGGCCCTCCGGCGAGGACTTCTTCCACCAAGCTGCGACCGAAAGTTACCTGCCCCTGCTCGAGACGTTCGAACGCCTCGGGGAGAACCCGCGCCTGCGCGAGCCCTTCGCCACCGTCGGGATCACGCCGCTGATCGCGCATCAGATGCAGGACCCGTACATGCTGCGCGAGCTGACGCTCTACCTCGGACGCTACGACCTGCGCGCGTGGTGGCAGGTCGCCAACTACGACGACGTCTACGCGGACGAGTTCAAGGACATCGCCGGGTTCTATGCCCGATTCGCGCGCCGTCAGCTCGCGCGGCTCGATGCACTTCCCAAGGGGATGACGGGCGCGTTCGGCGCGCTGGAGCGCGCAGGCGCGATCGAGATCATGGGCGGCCCGGCCTCGCACCCCGTCCTCCCCGAGATCGGCGAACCGTCGCTCCTCCGTGCCCAGGTCCTGCACGGCGTGGCCGAGCACGAGCGGCTCTTCGGCCGCAAGCCGGCCGGGATGTGGTTGCCGGAGTGCGCCTACCGCCCGGAAGCCGGGATCGAGCAGATCCTCGCAGAGGCCGGCGTGTCGCACATCGTCGTCGACGGGCCGACGATGATCCGCTCCGACGGCAAGGACGCGACGTTCCGCCCGCGCTCCATCCGCGAGTCGGGCGTCGCGGCGTTCGGACGCAATCTCGACGTCACCTACCGCGTGTGGTCGCCGACCGGCGGCTACCCCACCAACAAGTGGTACCGCGAGTACTTCGCCTACGACATGACCGCCGGCTTCAAGAACTGGCGTGTCACGTCGATCCGCACGCCGATCGCCGGCAAGAAGCCGTACGAACCGGAACGCGCGATCGAACGCGCGCGCAAGGACGCGGAGGACTTCGTCGCGCAGCTCGACGGCTGGCTCGCCGAGTACGAGGAGCGCACGGGCGAGGAGGGCATCGTCGTCGCCTGCTACGACACAGAGCTGTTCGGCCACTGGTGGTTCGAGGGCCCGGCGTGGATCGAGCGCGCCTACGAGCTGCTCGCCGACCACCCGCGCATCCGGCCGCTCTCGCTGGACAAAGCCCTCGAGCACCTGCCGCCGCAACGCAACGTCGACCTCGCCGAAGGATCGTGGGGCTTCCGGAAGGACCTGCGGTCGTGGATCGCGCCGGAGACAGAGGAGATGTGGCGCGCGCTCGCCGAGACCGAAGCAGAGACCCTTCGTCTCGCACGCAAGTGGCCGTCTGCGTCGGCCGCACAAGAAGCCGCGCTCGCACAGCTGGCGCGCGAGCTGTTCCTGCTCCAGTCGAGCGACTGGCCGTTCATGGTCTTGCGAGGCCGGAACCCCCAGTACGCGTACGAGAGGTTCTACGGTCATCGCGACCGCTGGCAGCGACTGGCGGACGCATTGTTGCGCCGGATGCCGGACGCGCCGCTGGAGCGGCTGACGGGCGAGCTCTACGACGTCGACAACGCGTTCCCGGATCTGCGCGCGAGCGACCTCGCGTAGACGCTAGCTCCTGAGCGATCTCTCCTCGTACGCGAGTGGCCACGGGTTCGGCTTGCACGTCCGGCCGTCGGTCGAGAGACCTTTCGACTGCTGCATCATCACCGGCGCGTAGGCGCCGTCGCGCGGGCAGTAGCGGTGGTGCTGTCCGAGCGTGTGCCCGACCTCGTGGTTGACGAGCATCTGCCGGTAGACGTCGACCGGGCCGGGCCAGTACTTCGACCCGTGGAACCAGCGATCCGAGTTGAGGACGACCTCCCCCGACCCGGCGCACGAGTAGTAGTAGTTGACCGAAAGCCCGATGAGCTGCTTGCAGCGCTTCTCGGTCGACTGCG